>JBEEFQ010000288.1:0-2681 GCA_041166245.1 Actinomycetota bacterium
GGCGTGCAGTACACCCGCGCGGGCAACTTCACGACCAACAGCGAGGGCTGGCTCGTGACCCAGGACGGCTTCTACGTCCAGGGCCGCGACGACGTCACCGGCGCGCCGAAGCTGATCCAGATCCCGCCCGACTCGACCAACATGGCGATCGGCCAGGACGGCACCGTGAGCTACGTCGACAACGCCGGCGCGCGGCAGGTCGCGGGCCTCCTCTCCCTCGGCACGTTCGCGAACGCCGCGGGCCTCGAGCGCTCGGGCAACAACCGCTGGGTCGCGAGCGCCAACTCGGGCTTCGCCCAGCGCGGCACCCCGGGTCCGCAGTCGGGCTTCACGACCGCCGGTGCGGTCGAGATGTCCAACGTGGACCTCGCGCAGGCGTTTACGAACATGATCACCGCGCAGCGTGGCTTCCAGGCCAACTCCCGCGTGATCTCGACGGTGGACCAGATGCTGCAGGACCTGGTGAACCTGAAGGGCTAGCCCCCGCCGCGTCTGAGGACTACCGCGAACGCCCGCCCATCGGCGGGCGTTCGTCCTTCAGAAGCCACCGCGCCTGACGATCACTCCGGTGAGCACCATGATCCGCCTTCACAAACTCGGCCACGAGCCCCAGCCCTTCCACCTGAATCCGGACCTCGTCCTGACGGTCGACGCGCACCCGGACACCGTCGTGACGCTCACGACCGGCTCGCGCCTGCTCGTCATGGAGACGCCCGAGGAAGTGGCCGAGGCCGTGCGCGTCTGGCGCGCGTCGGTGCTGGACGCGATGAACCGCGTCCCGCGCCGCACCGCCGCGCTGGGCCTGGTGCGGGGCACGGCGGGCGACGGTGGCGTGGCGGCCCTGCGCGCCGACGACCACCGCCACGACGACGACCACGAGACCAGGGGCCACCTGTCGTGAAGTTCGGTAGCGCCATCGGCATCCTGATCGCGTGTCTGGGCATCGCCATCGGCGCGACGATGGAGGGCACCAACGTCATGGTGGTGCTCAACATCCCGGCGATCCTGATCGTGCTCGTCGGCACGCTGGGCGCGACGATCGCCGCCTGCGGCCTGCCGTCGCACATCAAGGTTCCCGCCCTCTACAAGAAGGCGATCATGCCCGACGAGCTCGACCTCGTCGGCCGCGTCGACGCCCTCGTCGGCTACGCCGAGCAGGCGCGCCGCGACGGGCTCCTCGCGCTCGACGAGGCGGTCAAGGACATCGACGACCCGTTCATGCGCAAGGGCATCCAGCTCGTCGTCGACGGCACCGACCCCGACCTGGTCGCGGCGGTGCTCGACGCCGAGAACGACGCGATGCGCCGGCGCCACACGGCGGGCAGGGCACCGTTCGCCCAGGCCGGCGGCTTCGCGCCCACGATGGGCATCGTCGGCACGGTCTTCGGGCTCGTCAACGTGATGAACAACCTCAACCAGCCCTCGACGCTCGGCCCGCTGATCGCCGCGGCGTTCCTGGCGACGCTGATCGGCGTGGGCTCGGCCAACGTCGTCTTCCTCCCGATGGCCAACCGGCTCAAGGAGCTCTCGGAGGAGGAGATGCTCTTCCGCGAGATGACGCTCGAGGGAATCCTCGCCATCCAGGCGGGCGACAACCCCCGGGTGGTCGCCGAGAAGCTCATCGCCTACGTCCCGCCGTCGCAGCGCCCGTCCGAGGACAAGGCGGCGACCGGCGCGCCGGCACAGGCCGCCGCAGCCTGAGGTGACCCGTGAGCGCCCCGAAACGCAAGAAGCGACACCACGAGGAGGAGCACGAGAACCACGAGCGGTGGCTCGTCTCCGGCTACGACATGATGACCCTGCTGTTCGCGGTCTTCGTCGTGCTGTTCGCCATCTCGTCGACCAACATCAGCAAGGTCAAGGAGCTGCAGCAGTCGCTCCAGGAGGCCTTCTCGGGCCCGGTCCTCACCGGCGGGCGCGCGATGCTGGAGACCGGCTCGACCTCGGAGGCCGCCAAGCCGACGCCGACCAAGCCGGTCGCCGCCCTCACCCCCGTGCAGGCAGTGGCGGCCGCGATGTCGCCGCAGACCGCACGGGCCGTCGAGGACGCCACACGGGGCGCGGTTGCCGAGGAGGAGGCCTTCCAGGCGCTCAAGAGGCGGATCGATGCGGCGGTGAAGGAGGCCGGCCTGGCCGACAAGGTCTCGACCACGGTGTCCCGCCGCGGGCTGAAGATCCGCCTGCTCACCGATCGCTTGTTCTTCGACTCGGGTAGCGCCATCGTCAACGCCGGGGCGCTACCGCTGCTCGGGCGCATCGGCGGGGTGATCGCCGAGGAGGGCAAGCACCCGGTCGCCGTCGAGGGCCACACCGACGACCGGCCGATCGCCACTTCCCAGTACCCGTCCAACTGGCAGCTGTCCGGCGCCCGCGCGGCTGCGGTCGTCCAGCGGCTGGCGGGATCCGGCGTGTCGGGCAAGCGCACGTCGCTGGCCGGCTACGGGTCCCAGCAGCCGGTGGCGGGTAACGCGACGCCGTCGGGTCGGGCCCACAACCGCCGGGTGGAGATCGTCCTCACCCGCTTGCATGACGCAACGACGTCGCACGGAGGCGACACCCCATGAAGAACAAGAAGCTGCTGATCCCGATCATCGTCCTCGTCGCCCTCGGCGGTGCCTACAAGTTCGTGCTGGCCAAGCCGAAGGCGAAGGCGGCCGAGCCCAAGGTGCACGGGCAGGTCT
>JBEEFQ010000289.1:0-30487 GCA_041166245.1 Actinomycetota bacterium
CGGCGAGGAGGTCGCCGAAGGTGGTCGCGTCGACAGTGTCGGTGTCGCCCGCGTGGGTGATGCGGCCGCCTTCCATGACGGCGTAGCGCTGGGCGAGTCGCAACGCGAACTCGACGTACTGCTCGACGAGGAGGATGGTCATGCCGGTGGCCTGGTGCAGGGCGGCGATGGCGTCCTCGATCTCGGCGATGATCGACGGCTGGATGCCTTCGGTGGGCTCGTCGAGGATCAGCAGGTGTGGGCGCGAAACGAGCGCCCGCGCGATGGCGAGCTGCTGGGCCTGGCCGCCCGACAGCAGACCCGCGGGCCGCTCGAGCAGGCCGCGCAGCGCCGGAAACACGTCGAGGGCCTCGTCGACGGCGGCGCTGTCGCCCCGCCGGTCGCGTTCGATGACGACCTGCAGGTTCTCGCGCGCTGTCATGTAGGGGAAGACCTGATGGCCTTGGGGCACGTACCCGATGCCGAGCCTGGCCCGCTTCGGTGCGCTGAGCCGAGTGATGTCCTGGCCGTCGACGACGATGTGCCCGTCCCGCAGCGGCAACAGGCCCATGACCGCGTTGAGGAGTGTCGACTTGCCCACGCCATTGCGTCCCATGAGACACGTGAGCCTGCCGTCGGGGACGGCCAGCGACACGCCGAACACCACCTCGGTGCGGCCGTAGGCGACACGGGCGTCGTCGATGACCAGGTTCACGCGCTCTCCTCGGCGATGGCGACCACGGCTTCGAGCAGCTGCACAGGGACATCGGCCGGGTCCTTGTCGCGCGCCCGGCCCAGGTAGACCTCGCGCACCACGGGGTCGGACTGCACGTGCTCGACCGTGCCCTCGGAGAGGACGCGCCCCTCGTGCAGCACGGTCACGGTGTGGGCGAAGCGGCGTAGGAAGGCCATGTCGTGCTCCACGACCACGACGGTGCGCTCGCCCGTGAGCTGCTGGAGCAGCGCGCCCGTGTCGAGCCGTTCTTCTGGGCTCATGCCCGCGACGGGCTCGTCGAGCAGCAGCAGGCTCGGCCCCTGGACGAGCAGCATGCCGATCTCGAGCCACTTCTTCTGGCCGTGGCTGAGCGCTCCGGCTGGTCTGGTTCCCGCCCCCGCGAGGCCGATCTGCTCCAGCGTGGCGGCGACACCGGGGGTGACACCCCGTCGCCGACGCAGGAGGGTCGGCAGCCGGCGCCGGAACGCCTCTGCCAGATCGAGATTGTCGATGACACTGAGCGTGTCGAACACGCTCGGGGTCTGGAACGTGCGGCCGATTCCGAGCCGCACCCGCTGGTGCTCGCGCAGGCCGCGCAGCGAGCGGCCCGCGAAGGACACGTCGCCCGCCGTCGGGCGGGTCAGCCCGGTGATGCAGTCGATGAGCGTGGTCTTGCCCGCGCCGTTGGGCCCGATGAGGAAGCGCAGCTCGCCTTCCTGCACCGTGAGGTCGACGCCGTCGAGGGCCTTGAACCCGTCGAAGTCGACGGCCAGCCCGGTGACTTCGAGCACAGGTGCCCTCGTCATGCCGCCACTTCCAGCTCGGCGGACGCCATCGACGCCGGCGCCCTTCGCCGGCCCAACACCGCGATGGCCGACCGCCAGCCCGAGCGCAGCATGCCGGCGATGCCGCCCGGCGCGAACGCCAGCACCGCGACGAAGAGCAGGCCCTGCAGGTACTGCCAGTCGTCGGGCCGGGCGTCGCTCACCGTCACCCGGGCCCAGTTGACGACGAGGGCGCCGAGCACCGGCCCCCACAACGTGCCGCGGCCGCCGACTGCGACCCAGCACACCATGAGGATGGACGGCAGGAAGTCGAACTGGCCGGGCGACACGATGCCGAACACCGGAGCGGCGATCGCGCCGGCGGCCCCGGCCATGGCCGCGGCGATCGCAAAGGCGACGGTCTTGATGAGCGCGGGGTCGTAGCCGAGGAACCGCACCCGGTCCTCGCTGTCGCGCGTGGCCTGCAGCAACTTGCCGTACCGGCTGCGTACGACGGCCATGGCCACGCCCACGACGACCAGCAGGCCGACCGACGCCACGTGGAAGAGCCACGTGTTGGTGCCGGGCTGGTACTTGTTGCGTCCGAAGATCTCGGCGAATCCGGTGAGTCCGTTGAAGCCGGCCGTGAGCTTGAGGTTGCCGATGAGGACCAGGGCGAAGATCACCGCCGTGGCCTGGGTGAGGATGGCGAAGAACGGGCCTCGGATGCGACGCCGGAAGACGAGCAGGCCGAGCAGCGTCGCGATGAGGACGGGCACCAGCACCGCCGCTCCCGCCGCGAACCAGAACGACTGGAACGGACGCCACAGCAGGGGCAGTTCCTTGTAGTCGCTGTAGAGCGCCATGAACGAGGGGAGTGAGCCATCGGGCACTTGCTGCAGGGACAGATACATCCCCATCGAGTACGCACCGACGCCGAAGAACAGGCCCTGGCCGAGCGCGAGCATCCCTCCGTAGCCCCACGCGATGTCGAGGCCGACGGCGACCATGGCGTAACAGAGCCACTCGGCCCAGCGCCGCACCTCGGTCGGGTCGCCGACGACCGTGGGCCACGCGAAGAGAAGCAGGGCGAAGGCGAGGAGGGCGCCCCGCCCGACCCAGGGGCCGTCCGCCTGCGTGCGCCGGAGGACGGCGGTCATGCCGTCAGCCCTCGTGTCCTGAACGACACGACCCCCTGCGGTCGCACCTGCAGGAACAGGATCACGAACGCGAACACGGCCGCCTTGCCGAGGGTCGGTGACGTCCACCGCTCGACGTAGGCGTTGAGCACGCCGAGCAGCACGGCGGCGATCACCGCGCCGCGCAGCTTGCCCAGCCCGCCGACGATGACGACCAGGAAGGCGCTGAGGATGTACGCACTGCCTGTCCCCGTGCCGATGGGCCCGATCAGCGCGACCGCGACGCCGGCCACGCCCGCCAGGCCCGAGCCGAGGAAGAACGTGGTGGCGTCGACCTGCGTGGTCGGCAGCCCGCTGACCGACGCCAGGTCGCGGTTCTGCATCACCGCCCGCATCCGCCGCCCCGCCCGCAAGCGGGTCATGAACACCCACACCAGGGCCATTGCCGCGAGCACCACCAGCACCACGAAGAGACGGGTGTGAGTCAAGGTGACCCCGAAGGCGTTCCACTTGCCCTGCAGGAACGTCGGCGTCACCACGTCCTTGTTGTTGGCCGAGAAGAGGTCCTTGGCCGCCTGCTGGAGGATGAGGCTGACACCGAAGGTCACGAGCAGCGTGTCGAGGGGCCGTCCGTACATGCGGCGCAGGACGAGACGCTCGAGCAGGAGCCCGAGCGTCCCGGCTACGACGAAGGCGGCGGGGAGGGCGGCCAGCACTGCCGCCCCCCTCGCACCTTCGAACAGCGTCGTCTGCAACACGTAGGGGACGTAGGCCCCCACCATGATGAACTCGCCGTGGGCCATGTTGATCACGCCCATCTGACCGAACGTGAACGTCAGACCCAGGCCGACGAGCAGGAAGATCGACGCCAGGGTGATGCCGATGTAGAGACTGCTGAGGATGGTCTGCACGCGCTGCGGTCAGCCCGACTTGGCGGCGTCACATTCCTGTCGGGCCTCGCCTTCGGCCAGACCCTTGGCCCACGGGTAGCTGTCGAGACACGGATCGGGTTCGATGGGCTTCCCGGAGTTCCACACCTCGTCGATGATCCCCTGGGCGTTCACCATGCCGATGCGGGCCGTCTTGAAGACGTGGTGGTTCCAGTCGCTCACCGTCATCGTGCCCTCGGGCGTCTCGAGCACGAGCCCCTTGGCCGCCTCGACCACCTTGGCCACGTCGAAGGACTTGGCCTTCTCGACCGCGGCCTTCCAGATGTAGACGGAGTTGTAGCCCGCCTCGATCGGGTCGTCGGTGTTCTTGTTGGCGCCGTACTTGGCCTTGAAGGCGGCGACGAACTCCTTGTTCTTCGGGAGGTCCGTTGTCATGTAGTAGTTCCAGGCCACGAGGTGGCCGGCCAGGTTCTCGGCGCCTACGCCGCCGACCTCTTCCTCGGCGATCGACACCGAGACGGTCTGGATCTTGTCCGGCGTGTTGCCCTTGGCCTTGAGCTCCTTGAAGAACGACACGTTGGTGTCGCCGTTGAGCGTGTTGAAGACCACCTGGGGCTGGGCCTCGAACACCTTCTGGACGATGCCCTGCACGTTGGTGTCGCCCAGCTGCAGGTACTCCTCGCCGAGGATCTGCAGACCGTTCGCGGCCGCGTAGGCCTTGATCTCCTTGTTGGCGGTGCGGGGGAAGACGTAATCCGACCCGACCAGGAACACCTTGGTGAGGCCCTTCTCCTTCAGGTAGTCCAGGGCGGGCACGATCTGCTGGTTGGTGGTGGCACCGGTGTAGAAGATGTTCGGCGAGACCTCCAGGCCCTCGTACTGGACGGGGTAGAAGAGCAGCCCATTGGCGCCCTCGACGACCGGCTTCATGGCCTTGCGGCTGGCCGACGTCCACCCGCCGAACACCGTGGCCACCTTGTCACTGGTGAGCAACTTCTCGATCTTCTGAGCGAATACCTCGGGCTTGGACTCGCCGTCCTCGACGATGGGCTCGATCTGCTTGCCGAGCACGCCACCGGCCTTGTTGATCTCCTCGATGGCGAGCATCTCCGCGTTCTTGACCGCGACCTCGCTGATCGACATCGTCCCGCTGAGGGACTGCAGCACTCCGACCTTGACCTTGTCGCCCCCCGTGTCGGCTGCTGTCCCACCGCCGCTGTCATCGCTCCCGCAGGCGGCGCCCATCAACAGCCCCGCCATCGCCAACGCGAGCAGAACCCGCGTCCGTGTCTGTTTCATCATTCTCCTTTGGCCTCCCAGTTGCAGGCGACCCTATGGAGACCGCGTTTCGCGGTTGTGGCCCGTCTGTGGCGTTGACATGGCGCTTCCGTTGCGCGTTCCTGACGCGATCAGGCCAGGCGCCTTCGCCGTCGGGCTGGTGCACTAGGGGGCATATACGTCGGCGGTCAGCCGACGAGCTTGAAGAGCGCTCCCGTGGGGTCGGTGGCCTGGGCCAGTCGCCCATAGGGCGTGTCCTCGGCGGGTACGACGACGGTGCCGCCCAGCTCGACGATGCGGGCGAGAGTCGCGTCGGTGTCGGTCACCCGGAAGTAGATCGACCAGTGGGCGGGCACGCCTTCGGGCAGGAAGCCGCTGGCGTCCATGATGCCCGCCGCCTGGTTCTCGCCTTCGCCGAGGGTCGTGTACCGGAACTCGTCCGTGTCGCCCTGGCTGTGGGTGTCCCAGCTGAACACGTCGCGGTAGAAGCGGACTGCGCCGTCGTGGTCGCGCGTCCAGAGCTCGAACCAGCCCGGGGTGCCCGGCTCGGCGAGGACCCCGAAGCCCGTGTGCTCGCCCGGCTGCCAGATGCCGATGGCGGCGCCACCGCTGTCGGCGAGCAGCGCCATGGTGCCGAGGTCCCCGACGGCCATGGGCGCCACGTGCACCTGGCCGCCGTTGGCCAGGGCTGCGTCGGCCGTCTTCTGGGCGTCGTCGGTGGCCAGGTACACCGACCACATGTCGGGCACGCCCTGCTCGCCGTCGTTGCGCATTGCCCCCGCGACGAGAACCCCGTCCTTGGAGAAGTTGATGTAGCCGCCGAACTCCTGGTTGGGCTCGGCCGCGGTCCAGCCGAACAGCTCGCCGTAGAACGCCCGGCTCTTGTCCGTATCCGAGGTGAACAGGTCGATCCAGCAGGGCGCACCGTTCGGTGCTCCGTCACGCGTCGGCATGGGAGGCTCCTTCGAGGTTCAGGACGTTGTTGGCCTTCTGACGACGCGGCCCCGCGGAAGTCATCGGCGGCGCGATTGTGTCTTCTACGGGCTGGGGGGAGCCCCGGCGCGACGGAGCCGATCTCCAACCGCGTCCGGGACGTCGACATGCCAGCGGTTGGCGCCGAGATCGGTCCGACTGACGGTGAACTGGCCGCCGGCTCGCCCCTGTGCACTGAAGCGGAAGGTCCATTGACCGCCCTGGTCGAGCACCTCGCGCACGGCCGTCGAGGCCTCCTGGTCCGCGTACCCCAGCGGCACCCAACCGCCGCCGCCTTCGCCCCGCACATCCACCGACAGCGCGTACGGCGAGCGGTTCACGATGTCGACACGGTCGACGAAGGCGGGTTCGCGCGCCAAGCCGGCCGCTGCCACAGCGAGTGCGATCGCGCCGATCGCGGCCAGGCCATACGGGAGGTGGGCAATACCTGATCCCGCCGACGCGGGGCGGGGACGGACGTCAACAGGGCTCATGAGTGGGCGACCTCCGGAAACAGTCGGGTGGGGATGGTGCGGCTGATCGGGCCGGATCGGGCGGCGAGCAGGGGTCCTCCGATGGCGAGCACGAGGACGTAGAGGGCGACGAACGGGCCGATGCGAGCGTCCAGTCCGGCGCCGACCGCGAGGGTCGCGAGGATGAGGGAGAACTCGCCCCGTCCGAGGACCGTCAGGCCGATGTTGGCGGCGGCCCGGCGCCCGAAGGAGTGCATGCGGGCGGCCAAGCCACCAGCGAGCACGTTGAGCGCCAGCGTCAGCAGGACCGCGGCGGCGACGGGCCCGGCGACAGCGCCGGCATCGCCGGGGTCGATGGTGAGGCCGAAGGCGAAGAAGAACAGCGCGGCGAAGGCGTCGCGCAGGGGGAGGACGAGGCGCTCGACCTGCTCACCGAGGCCCGTCTCGGCGACCACCAGCCCGGCGAGGAACGCGCCGATGGCCTCGGACACACCGAGCTCGTGGGCCACGCCGGCCGTGAGCACCGCGAAGCCGAGGAAGCAGACGGTCAGTAACTCGTCGTCGCGGCCGTCGAGCAGCGGACGCACCCACTGGCTTCCCCAGCGCGCGATCGCCGTCATCACGAGGAGGAAGGCGGCCGCCCGCCCGAACTCGAGCGCCGCCTCTCCGGCGCCGCGCGCGTTGCCGAGCACGGGCTGGAGGAGCGCGAGGTAGAGGGCGAGGAAGATGTCCTCGACCACGACGATGCCGAGGATGAGGCGGCTCTCGGGGTTGGCCAGGCGGCGCAGTTCGACCAGGAGCTTGGTGACGATGGCAGAGGACGAGATGCCGATGGCCCCTGCGATGACGAGCGCCTCCCGTCCGCCCCACCCCAGGGCCAGGCCGAACAGCAGGCCACCACCGACGTTGAGTCCCAGATAGACGGCGCCGGCCCCGAGCAACTTCCGTCCGCCGGCGGCGAGATCGTGCAGCGAGAACTCCAGCCCGAGATGGAACAGGAGCAGGATCAGTCCCAGCGTCGCCACCAACGCGAGGTCGTCCGGGTCCTCGACCAGGGCCAGCCCCGGGGTGTGAGGCCCGAAGACCACGCCCGCGAGCATGAAGAAGGGAATGGTCGGCAGTCCGACCCGCCGTCCCACGCGGGCCAGGAGCCCGGCAGCCAGGAAGGCGCCGCCCAGGGCGACGAGCTCGTCACCCACGGTCGACCACGTGGCGGGTGAATGCGGCCAGGTCCTCGCGTCGACCGACGATGACCAGCTGGTCACCAGCGTGCAGCGCCTCAGCGGGCTCGGGCGCGGTGAGCGTGGTGTGCTCTCGAAGGATGGCAACCACGGTCATGCGAGTGCGGCGTCGGATCTCCAGCTCGGCGATCGTGCGGCCCACGCCGCGCGAATCGGCGTCAAGGGTCACCCAGTCGATGAGCAGACCACCGATGGCGGCCTCGATCTCGGCCACGACCGCGGGCTGGAAGTAGGCGCCTCCGAGGATGGCGCCCAGCTGGCGCGCCTGACGGTCGTTGAGCGACAGCACCGATGGCTCGCTGTCGCCGCCCGAGGACAGGTAGATGTCGCGTCGTCCGCCGTGATGGATCACGACGCTGACCCGCGAGCCGTCGAGATCACCCAGGTCGTAGCGGCGACCGATACCCGGCAGGTCGTGCTCCTCAATACTCATCGCAACTCGTGCACCTGCACAACGGCCAGGGCGCGGCATCGGGACGCGGTCGACATTGCTTCTCCTTCATACGCAGCCGGCGACTGCCGGCGGTCGGCTAGAGCGCGACGAGCGGAAGGAGAGGCGGAGCGCGCGACGGAGTGACGCGCGTGACGGTGACGGCGAGTGGGCCGCTCGTGCGCCGCACCCGATCGCGGCGCAGAGCGGTCCGGCGCTGCAGCGCGATGAGGGCGAGAACGGCGCACAACGCGACGCCGAGACGGCGCTCCGGGCGGTGACCACGGCCAAGGAGCTGGTCGGCACCACCGGACACCCGGGCGGCGAGGACGGCGGGGCCGAAGTTGTTGGCTGCGATCAGGGCGCTCGCCGCCCCAAGCTGCGATCGAGGCTCGGGATCAGTCTGTGCTCCGACGACCAACGACGCGGACGCGGCCAGCAGGGCGACGGCCGCGACCAAGGCAAGGAGCGGACGTCGCACGGGCACGTGCCCAGGCTACCGGTCGGACCGACGCCTCTTGATGCGCCCGACGGCCACGCCCGCGGCGCGCGGACCCTTGCGGCCGACGGTCCCCGCCAGCCGTCCTGCGGCCCGCGCCGTGCCCGCCAGCGCGTCCGAGGCCGCCGTTGAGCTCGACGAAGGAGGGGACGTGGCATCCGGGGGTTCGGGCGCCGCGCGGCGGTACGCGGTCGACCGGGCCAACCACAGGAGGGCGATGGCCAGCGCCTCGACGACCCACACCCCGCCCGCGCCCCAGCCGACGCCCGACCACCACGGGCTCGTCGCCAGCACCGGCACCGCCACGTAGTCGACGACGCGGTGCAGGCGGGGGCCGACCAGCTGGGTCACGCCGAGGCGTCCGCCGCTCAGGGCCGGCAGTAGGAGGAGCGCGGCACCCGCGCCCGCGCACAAGGTGGCGGCGCGGGGCTCGACCCGGGCGAGGGACATGAACGCGAATACGCCGAGCAGGTACTCGATGGCCTGGTGCACCCAGAAAGGGACGCTCGCACCCTCGTTCCGACGGTCGGCCACGGCACGAGCTTGCCACCCCGGACCGCACCCGATTCTTGCTTCGCACCCCAAACAATAGTAAGACTCGTTCTCATTATGAGACGGACTGCTCTTCTGACTCTGGTCGCGCTGACCGCCCTCGTTGCCTGTGGCGACAGTGGCGGGGGCGACGCCAGCGGCGGCCGCCTGGAGGTGGTCGCCAGCTTCTACCCGGTCGCGCAGGCAGCGACCCAGGTCGGTGGCGACCTGGTGCAGGTGCGCAACCTCACTCCCGCGGGCACCGAGCCCCACGACGTGGAGCTCTCGCCCCGCCAGGTCGATCAGCTGGAGGGAGCCGACGTCGTCCTGTACATCGGGCAGGGCTTTCAGCCCGCGGTGGAGACCCTCGCCGAGCGGCGGGACAACGGCGCCGTCGACCTGCTCGACGGCATCACGCTGGAGAAGGGTGCGGCCGACGCGCTGCACGCCGAGGAGGGCGGGGAGGAAGCCGGGGCCGAGCCCGGGCACGAGGAGGAGGCGGTCGACCCTCACTTCTGGCTCGATCCCCAGCGCATGATCACCGCGGTCGACGAGGTGGCGGATGCCCTGGCCGGGGCCTCGCCGAAGGATGCGGCGACCTTCCGCTCGAACGCGGCCCGCTACCGCGCCGAGCTGACCCAGCTCGACGGTGAGCTCGAGCGGGGACTGGCATCGTGCACGCGACGCGAGATCGTCACCTCCCATGCCGCGTTCTTCTATCTGGCCGAGCGTTACGGCCTCACCCAGCTGGCGATCGCCGGCCTGTCGCCGGAGGCGGAGCCCGACCCCGAGCGGCTGGCCTCGCTCAGCGACACCATCGAGTCCAAAGGCATCACGACCGTGTTCTACGAGGACCTGGTGTCACCCGAGGTCGCCAACACGCTCGCTCGCGAGACAGGCGCGACGACGGCCGTCCTCAGCCCCATCGAAGGCCTGACCAAGGATCAGCTCGACGAGGGCAAGACCTATGTCACGGTGATGCGAGACAACCTGGCCGCCCTGCGCAAAGCCCTCGACTGTCCGTGACCCTGGACGCAGCCGTCGTCGCCGACGTGGTGTCGTTCTCCTACGGCACCACGCAGGTGCTCGATTGCGTCTCCTTCGAACTGGCGCCGGGCGAGTTCGTCGCCCTCACTGGACCGAATGGATCGGGCAAGTCGACCCTGATGCGCGTCCTCCTCGGCGTGCTGACGCCGGGGGCCGGTTCGGTGCGGGTGCTGGGCGCGGCACCGGGTGCCCTGCGCGATCGCTGGCGCATCGGCTACGTGCCTCAGCGCCCCAACGTCAACGACCTGCTGCCGGCCGTCGTGGACGACGTGGTGGCGGCCGGTCGACTGCCGCGGCGCGGGTGGTGGCGGCGACCCAACCGCGCCGACGAGCTCGCCGTCGATGCCGCCCTTGACGTGGTCGGCCTGGGCGACCTCCGCGACCGCCGCCTGACCGAGTTGTCCGGCGGCCAGCAGCAACGGGCCTTCATCGCCAAGGCCCTGGTGGGTGAGCCCGACCTCCTCGTGCTCGACGAACCGACCACTGGCGTCGACGCCGAGTCCCAGCGCCGCTTCCGCGACGCCCTGGTCGCGATCCGGAGCCGGGGCGGCAGCGTGTTGCTCGTCTCGCACGAACTGGGTGCGGTGGCCGATGATCTCGACCGCGTGCTCCTCCTCCGCCACGGCAAGATCGACTTCGACGGCCCGCCCGCCGACCTGGCCGCGGGCGGGGTGTCGCTCGGCGTGCACGCCACCGACCTCCCGGTGTGGCTGGAGGGCCTCCAGTGACGGTCCTCGCGGTCCTGCCGCTGCCGTGGCCGTTCGACCGGGAGTACATGCAGCTGGCGCTGGCCGCCGGCCTCGTCGTCGGGCTGTGCGCGCCGCTCATCGGCACGTTCCTGGTGCAGAAGCGCCTGTCCCTGCTGGGTGACGGCATCGGCCACGTCGCCTTCGCGGGTGTCGCCGGCGGGCTGCTGGCGGGCGTGTGGCCCGTCTGGACCGCGCTGGTGGCCGCCGTCGCGGCGGCCGTCACCATCGAGTGGCTGCGGAGTCGGGGCCGGGCGACCGGCGACCTCGCGCTTGCGTTGTTCTTCTACTCGGGCATCGCCGGGGGCGTCGTGCTCACCGGGCTGGCCGGGTCACTCAACTCGGGCACGCTGTCGTACCTGTTCGGGTCGATCCTCACCGTCGACCGGGCCGACGCCGTCACCATCGCGGTGCTCGGCGTCGTCATCATCGCCTCGGTCGTCATCGCCCAGCGGGCGCTGTTCAGCATCGTGCTGGACGAGGAGGCGGCGCGGGTGGCGGGTCTCCCCGTCGACGCCCTCAACCTCGGCCTCGCCGCGCTCACCGCCGTAACGGTCGTCGCGGGCATGCGCATCGTCGGCGTGCTGCTGGTGGCCGCGCTGATGGTGCTGCCGGTCGGCGCCGCCCAGCGCGTCACCCGCTCGTTTGCCGCGACCATGCGCGTCGCCAGCGCCATCGGCGGGATCAGTGCCGTCCTCGGTCTGGCCGCCGCCCGGCTGTGGGGCCTGGCCCCAGGCGGCGCCATCGTGCTCGTCGCCGCCGCCATCTTCGCCATCACCGCCATCGGCAGCATCGGCCGCGGCGCCGCGCCGCCGCCCCTCCTCCGGGGTTCGTCCCACCACTGAGGGACTAGCGGCAGTCGTCGCAGAGGCCGAGCAAGTCGATGCGGTGACCGGTGACGTCGAAGCCGTTCTCGGCTGCAGCGACGCGCGCAGCCTCGTCCAGTGCCCGCTCCAGCCGTGACGAGGTGGCCACGTCCGCGACCCTGCCGCACTTCTCGCACAAGAGATGGTGGTGGTGGCCGGCCAGCTCCTCGGCCAGCTCGTAGCGGGCGAACTCGTCCGCACCGGGCAGGCGATGGGCCACCCCCGCCTCGAGGAGCACGGTGAGGTTGCGATACGCCGAGCTGACGGGCACGACGCCGCGCTGGGTCGCGGCGAGGATCTCGGGGACGGTGAGGGGACGGTTCGCGCTGCTCAGGGCCTCGACGATGGCGCGCCTGCCGTTCGTGTAGCGCTGGTCCAGCGCGGCCAGACGCAGGGCCGCTTCGCCGTGCACGTCAGCCACGAGGTCACCCTACTCTCGGGTCACTAAGTGACAGCTCCGGCGTAGCGGCCGCGGTTGAGGAGCTGCCGCAGGCGATCCTCGAGACCCATGCCGCCGTCGAGCTTGGCTTCGAACCAGCGCATCCCGTCGCTGACCTGGATGGGGGAGCGGGACAGCAGGAACGGGTCGGTGCGGCCGTACGGGTTGGGCCGGGTGCCGGCGAGGGCCGCCGAACGGAACCGCTCGCGCACGAGCGCGGCGGCCGACGTCGATCCCGGCACCGCCTTGGGGTAGGCGAAGTGGTGGGCCGGGACGCCGAGTCGATCCTCGATGAGCCGCTGGGAACGGTCGAGCTCTTCGGTGACGAGGGCCGGGTCGGCCCGGTCGAGCAGGGCATGGGTGTGGGTGTGCGACCCGATGGTGACGAGGCCGGTCGACAACGCCTCGGCCAAGCCCGCCCACGAGGCCGGCGTCCCTTCGTCGGGGAACGGCCGACCCTCCTCGACGAAGGCGGTCGCCACGTAGAGAAGCGCCGGCACGCGGTGTTCGACGAGCACGGGCAGGGCCTCGTCGACGAAGTCGGCCGTGCCGTCGTCGAAAGTGACGGCGACGGGGCTGGCGCCCGGGCCCGGTTGTGTGTCGAGGGCGGTGAGCGCGGCATCGAGCGGCACGGCCCGTCCCGAGATCGCGGCCATCTGCTCGGCGAACAAGGAGCGGGGCAGGTCCACCTCGATGCCGGTGCGGGCGCCGACCCGGTGGTACAGGAGCACGACGATGCCCGGACGCGAGGGCGTGAGGCGGTCGGCGACCACGGCCGCGCGCTTCACCGCCCCGAGGGCCCTCTGCTTCGCCCAGGTGCGCGGCATCGTCTTAGTTTGGGCGCGGTGAGCCATGGCTGACGACTTGGTGGTGCGGGCCTTCCGCCCGGAGGCGGACGAGACCGCCGTGCTCGAGCTGTTCCAGGCATCGCTCGGCTGGAAGACGGACGAGGTCTACCGCTCCTTCTTCCGATGGAAGCACTCCCAGAACCCGTTCGGCCCCTCCTCGGCGTGGGTCGCGGAGAGCGACGGTCGGCTGGCCGGCTTCCGCACCTTCCTCCGCTGGACGTGGGATGTGCCCGGACGGGGTGCGGTGCCGGCGGTGCGAGCGGTGGACACGGCCACCCATCCCGACTTCCAGGGGCGGGGCGTGTTCTCCCGCCTCACGCTGCACGCCCTCGACGAGCTGGCGCGGGAAGGCGTCGGTTTCGTGTTCAACACACCGAACGACAAGAGCAGGCCCGGCTATCTGAAGATGGGCTGGCGCCTGGTCGCCCGCCTCCCCGTCTGGGCCAGGCCGCGCAGCCTGCTGGCCGCGCCGAAGCTCCTCGGCGCGGCGGTGCCAGCCGACCTGTGGTCCCTCGCCGGGCTCAGCGGACAGCCCGCCCTCGAGGCCTTGGCCGATGCGGCTGCGGTCGGACGACTGCTGGCGTCGTTGCCGGCACCGCGGGGCGCGGCCACGCTGCGATCGCCTGCGTTCCTGCGCTGGCGCTACGGGTTCGCGGCTCTGCATTACCGAGCCGCCCTCGCCGGGGCCTCGGTCGAGGATGGCATCGCGCTCTACCGCCTGCGCCAGCGAGGGAGCGCCGTGGAGGCCACCGTCTGCGACCTGCTCGTGCCGGGCGGCGACGACCGCGTGACCAGGCGCCTCCTGCGCGCCGTCGTCCGCGGCTCGGGGGCGGACTACGCGGTCCGCCTCGCGCGCCACGGTCCCCGCGCCGCGTGGTTCACCGTGCCGGGGCAGGGCCCAACCTTCGTGTGGCGCCATGTCAGCGATGACGCCCCGCCTCCGCGTTGGGACCTCACCCTCGGGGACATAGAGCTGTTCTGAGGCAGAGCGCTGTTCTCACAACGGCCCCCGGTACCATCCGCATGGTGAAGCGCGTGCTGGACGTGGTGGGCGCGGTCGTCGGGCTCGTCGTCGCCGCACCACTTCTCGCCGTCGTCGCCATCGTGCTGCTCCTCACCCAGGGACGGCCCGTCGTCTTCGCCCAGGTGCGCCCCGGCCTGCACGGCGCGCCGTTCCGCCTGTACAAGCTCCGCACCATGCGGGACGGCGATGGCCCTGATGCCGAGCGCATCACCCGCGTCGGCCGAGCGCTGCGGGCCACGAGTCTCGACGAGCTGCCGGAGCTGGTGAACGTCCTGAAGGGCGACATGAGCCTGGTCGGGCCGCGACCCCTCCTCATGTCCTACCTCGACCGCTACACGCCGGAGCAGGCGCGCCGCCACGACGTCCGTCCCGGGATCACGGGCCTGGCGCAGGTCGAAGGGCGCAACGAGCTCACGTGGGAAGAGCGCTTCGCCTACGACGTCTGGTACGTCGATCATGCGTCGGTGTGGCTCGACATTCGCATTCTCGGGCGCACCGTGGCGCGCGTCCTGCGGCGTCAAGGCATCTCCCACCCGTCTCACGTCACGATGCACGAGTTCGAGGGAACTCGTCAGCCCCAGACCTGACCGGCCTTCACCCTGGTCCCGGCGGGCACGTCCGCCTTCACGACCGCGCTGTTGCCGACCACCGCGTCGGCACCGATTCGGAGGCCCAGGTTGACGGTCGCGCCCATTCCGACGAGCGCCCGATCGCCGACCGAGACATCTCCGGCGAGCAGGGCGCCGGGAGAAAGGTTGGCGCACGCGCCGACGACACACCCGTGGGACACGATGGCCCCCGTGTTGACGACCACACCGAACCCGACGCTCGCGGTCGCGCCGACATAGGCCTGGGCCAGCACCTGTGCGCCATCGGACACCGCGGCACTCGGGTCGACCCACGCCGCGGGGTGGACCACGGAGGGGCAGCCGAAACCTGCGGCCAGCAACCGCTCGAACACGCCGGCCCGCACCGAGAGGTCGCGGATGGCTCCGACGCCATTCACCGCATGGGTGATGCCGGCGGCGATCGCGCCGGGCAGGGCCTCGTCACCGCCGAGCACGGCCACGCCGAGGACGTGCTGTCCGGTCTCCAGCGCGGTGTCGACCACGCCGGCCACCTCGAACGCGGGCAGCACCCGCAACGCGTCGATGAGCGTCATGCCGTGCCCGCTGCCGCCGTAGACCAGGACGCGCTCACCCACGGCCCTGTTCCTAGCAGGACCTAACTCGAGCGCTCGTATCGGTAGCCCAGGCCCCGGATGGTGGTGATGCGCGTCGGGGCGGACGGGTCGTCCTCGATCTTGGTGCGCAGCCGCTTGATGTGGACGTCGAGGGTCTTGGTGTCGCCGACATAGTGCGGTCCCCACACCCGATCAATGAGCGTCTCGCGCGTGAGGACCCGTCCTGCGTTGTCGAGCAGGACCTCGAGCAGCTCGAACTCCTTGAGGGGTAGGGCGACCTCGTCGCCACGGACCCGCACCTCGTGGCGGAGCGGATCGAGGGCGACGTCGCCCACTGCGATGGCCTCGCCGCTCGTGCCCAGGGGATCGTCGGTCGGGGTGCGCCGCAGCACCGCCCGTATGCGCGCCACCAGCTCGCGCAGCCGATAGGGCTTGGTCACATAGTCGTCGGCGCCCACCTCGAGCCCCACGACAGTGTCGATCTCCGAGCTCTTGGCCGTGACCATGATGATCGGCACGCGCGAACCCCGGCTGCGGATCTCCCGGCACACGTCGATGCCCGACATCCGGGGCAACATGACGTCCAGGAGGACGAGGTCGGGCCGGGTCGCTTCGAACAGCTCGAGGGCCTCGACGCCGTCACGCGCGACCTGCACGCGGAAGCCCTCACGCTTGAGCCCGACGACGAGGGCCTCGACGAAGGACTCTTCGTCCTCGACGACGAGAATGGTGTTCCTCGCCTCCGTCATCGCTGCACGATCACGTGCTCACGCTGACGGCGACAGCGCAACCAGCCCCGAGGGTGCAGGCAGCCGAATCGTGAATGTGGACCCCTCGCCCTCGCGCGATTCGACGTCCACCTCGCCGCCATGGTTCGTGGTGACGTGGCGGACGATGGCCAGGCCGAGCCCGGTGCCGCCGGTGTCGCGGCCTCGAGAGCGGTCGACCCGATAGAAGCGCTCGAAGATGCGCTCGAGGTCACGCGTGGGGATGCCGATGCCGTGATCGCGCACCGACAGCGCGATGTCGCGGCCGTCGGTGCTGCACTCGACCTCCACCCTGCTGTCCTTCTCCGAGTACTTCACCGCGTTCTCCAACAGGTTGAACACCGCCGATATCAGCTGACGGCGGTCGCCGAGGACCCGCAGCCGGCGGGGTACGTCGGCCACCTCGAGGCCGATGCGGCGCAGCTCGGCCGCGGGTCGCACCTGCTCCACGGCCTGGCCGACCACGAGTTGCAAGGCGACGGGCTCGCGCACCGGTGATTCCTCAGCCTCCAGGCGGCTCAGGTCGAGGAGGTCCTCGATGATGCGGCCCACGCGTGCCGCCTCGATCTGCATGCGGCGGGACAGCCTCTGGGTGACGGCCTGGTCCTCCTCGTCGGCGAGGGTCTCGGCCAGGAGGGCGAGGGCGCCGACCGGCGTCTTGAGCTCGTGGCTCACGTTGGCGACGAAGTCACGCCGCACCGCCTCGAGCCGACGCCCCTCCGAGACGTCCTCGATCACGGCCACCGCCCCGATGGTGCGGCTCCCGTCGGAGAGCGGCGCGGCTGTCACCCGAAGGTTGCGCCGCGGCGGGCCGAAGAGGTCCACCACGCGAGACCCCGACGCGCCTCGGAGGGCGTCGTCGAGGGCCTCGGCCGTGGCCTGCTGCGCGAGGGCCTCGCCGTGACGGGAGCCGGTGAACGCCTCGGCCTGCCCGTTGCGGTACCGCACCTCACCGTCCTCGTCACAGACGACCACGCCGGTAGGCAGGGTGTCGATGGCGCGCGCCAGGCGCTCGCTCACCGCCTCCAGCTCGAAGGCCCGCTCGCCGGCGACCTCCGCGCCTCGCTCGACGCGGTGGAGAACGGTGTCGAGCGACCCGGCGCCGACCGCCGGCCCGCCGTCGAGCCGGGCCGCAACCGATGCCAGCCTGCGGCTCACGCTGCGACGGCGCATGAGCGAGAAGACCCAGGAGAGCATCAGAAGGACCCCGAGTCCGGCGGCGACGGCCCAGCCGAAGGTGGCGTCGTCCACGGTCACTGTCCGATGGCCATGTACCGGATGCGCTGCGCGATGTTCACCGCGTGATCCCCGAGACGCTCGTAGAAGCGGGCGACGAGCGCCATCTCGAGCGCCACCGGCACTGACAGCTTTCCCGAGACGAGCTCGGCTGTGATGCTCACGTGGAGCTCGTCGAGCTCGTCGTCGTCCTCCTTGAGCTGGTCGGCGATGCCCGCACTGCGCTCGGCGTAGGCGTCGGCTGCGTCGCGCCACATGGCGGCGCCGGCCAAGCCCATCTGCTCCACCAGCCCACGGATGCGGGGTGTCAGCTCGCCGCTGAGGCCGCGTGCCGCCCGTTGGGCGATGTGCTCGGACAGATCGGCACTGCGCTCCAGCTCGGGCACGATGCGCAGCACCGACAGCAGGAAGCGCATGTCCTGGGCCATGGGCGACTGGAGGAAGAACTGTCGCTGCACCAGCTGCTCGATGTCGTTGTAGAGCGAGTCGACGACCTCCTTGTCGCGATCCATCAGCTCCTTGGCCGCCTCGCGGTCGCTGGCCAGGAAGGCCTCGGTCGCGGCCTGAAGGCCCTCGCCGACGAGGGCGAACAGCCGCATCACCTTCTCGTCGATGTCGTCGAGCTCCCGGTGGAACGCGACTCGGGTCTCCTCGGCCACCTGTGCCTCCTCTATCCGAACCGGCCGGTGAGGTAGTCCTCGGTGCGCTGCTCGGCCGGCCTGGTGAAGAGGACCTCCGTGCGGTCGTACTCGACGAGCACACCGGTGCGCTCACCGCTCTCGGGGTCCACCTCGGCGGTCAGAAATGCGGTGCGGTCCGATACCCGTGCCGCCTGCTGCATGTTGTGCGTGACGATGAGAATGGTGAAGTCCTCACGAAGCTCGATCATGAGGTCCTCGATGCGAGCGGTGGCGATGGGATCAAGGGCGGAGCACGGCTCGTCCATGAGGATGACCTCAGGACGAACCGCGATGCAGCGCGCGATGCAGAGTCGCTGCTGCTGGCCACCGGAGAGGGAGAAGGCGCTCTGCTTGAGCTTGCCCTTCACCTCGTCCCACAGGGCGGCGCGTTGCAAGGCCTCCTCCACGAGGTCGTCCATGCTGTCGACCTTGAGCCCATTGACCTTCGGCCCGAACGCCACGTTCTCGTAGATCGACTTCGGGAACGGGTTGGGCTTCTGAAACACCATTCCGATCCGCCGTCGCACCTCGATGGGGTCCACATGGCGACTGTTCAGATCCTGTTCGTGGTACTGGATGAGGCCGCGCACCCGCGCTCCCGGGATGAGGTCGTTCATGCGGTTGAAGCAGCGCAGGAGCGTGCTCTTGCCGCACCCGGAAGGGCCGATGAGGGCGGTGATCTCGTTGCAGCCGATGTCGAGCGAGACGTCGCGGACGGCCGTGAACGCGCCATAGTCGACGCTCACGTCCAGCACCCGGAACACGACGTCCTTGACCGTGTCGCTGACCTCGCGGTGAGCGACGGCCGTGGCCAGGCCGGTGGTCTCCTCGGCTCCGGACGATCCGCCGTCGGCGACCGAGGTCGGGTCTTCGTGCTCCACGGGACTCACCATTTCCGTTGATACCGGCTGCGCAGCCAGATGGCGACCGAGTTCATCGTAAGCAGGATGACGAGCAACACCACGATGGCCGCCGCCGCCAGGACCTTGAACTCCGCCTGCGGGCGCGAGATCCAGTTGAAGATCTGGATCGGCAGCACCGTGAACGGGCTGTCCAGTCCGGTGGGATTGAAGGTGATGAATGTCAGACCTCCCAGGAGGATGAGCGGGGCCGCCTCGCCGATGGCCCGCGACAGCGCCAGGATCGCCCCCGTGGCCATGCCGGGCGCTGCGGCCGGCAGGACCTGGCGCCGGATGGTCTGCCACTGGGTGGCGCCGAGGGCGAGCGACCCGAGACGGATGGAGTTGGGCACGGCACGGATGGCCTCGCGCGAGGCGATGATGACGATGGGCAGCACGAGCAACGAGAGGGTCAGGCCCGCGGCCAGCACCACCTGTCCGAGCCCGAGGCCGTGGACGAGGAACCCGAGGCCCAGGATGCCGAAGACGATCGACGGCACGGCCGCCAGGTTCTGGATGTTGAGCTCGATGAGGCGGTTGAACCAGCGGTCGCGGTCGGCGTACTCCTCGAGGTAGAGGGCGGCGCCGACCCCGACGGGTATGCAGATCAGTCCGGTGAGCCCGACGACCCAGATCGTGCCGAGAATGGCGGACTGCGCGCCCGCCCGCCCGGGCAGTCCCGATGGGAAGTTCCGAACCACCCGCAAGTCGAGTCGGGGCCACGCCTTGACGACGACGTCGACGAGCAGCGCCCCGAGAAAGACGATCGCGACTGCCACGCACGCGACGAGCAGCCACTTGAACGCAATGTTGCCGAGGCGGGTTGTCGCTCCGGACGGCGCGAGGTCGACCGCTTCGGTGACCTCGCTCACTGGATCACCATCTCGCCAGCTTCGATGGTCATCCAGCTCCACCACATGATTCGCTCCGCAGGCTCGCTCACTGGATCACCATCTCGCCAAGCTCCATGGTCATCCAGCTCCACCACATGATTCGCTCTGCAGGCTCGCTCATTCGTACACCTCACGGAACCGGCGCACGAGGCGGATGCTGATCATGTTCATGATGAAGGTGGCGACGAAGAGTGTTGCTCCGACGGCGAAGATTGTCTTGTAGCCGGTCGTGCCCTTGGCTTGGTCGCCGAGGCCGGCCGCGCCGATGAACGACGTCATCGTCTGCATCGGTTCCGTGGGATCGAAGGTGAGGTTGGGCTGGTTGCCGGCGGCTATGAGCACGATCATCGTCTCGCCCAACGCTCGCGACACCGCAAGCACGAACGACGCCATGATCCCGGACAGCGCGGCGGGTACGACGATCTTCGTCGCGACCTGACGCCGCGAGCTTCCGAGGGCGAAGGCCCCGGCCCGGAGCGTTTCGGGCACCGCAGCCATCGCGTCCTCGGAGAGCGACGCCACCGTGGGCAGGATCATGATGCCCATGACGAGCCCAGCGGCGAGGCCGTTGAAGATGCCCGGCGGGTCACCGGGGAGGAACCAGAAGCGCTGGAGCTGGGGGGTGACGAAGGTGAGGGCGAAGAACCCGTAGACCACGGTCGGGATGCCCGCCAGGACCTCGAGCAGTGGCTTCAGCCACCTCCGGAGCCGTTGACCGGCGTACTCGCTCAGGAACACCGCGGCGCCCAGACCCAGGGGCAGGCAGATGACGAGGGCGACGCCGGTGACCACGATGGTGGCGGTGATGAGGGGCCTGACGCCGAAGCTGGGGGGAGAGAAGAGCGGCGACCAGTCGCGGCCGGTGAAGAACGCTGTCGGCGACACGTCGGCGAAGAACTCGCGCGTGGGTTGGAGCAGGGCGATGAGGATCCCGGCGGTCGTCGCGACCGACACCATGGCGCAGAGGAACAGCGCGCCCTTGATGAGATCCTCGCCGTAGCGCCGACGGGCGGGCCCCAGCGGCCGGGACACGGTCGCAGGGGCCCGTTCGTCGATCACACTGGCCATGGTCGGAAGGCTTGGAGGGGACGGATCAGGACTCAGCCGCTCGTAGTCGTCGTGGTTTCGGTGGGGCCGGCGCCGGCCTTCAGCTTCGCCAGCTGGTCCTTGAGCTGGTCCTGCTGAGCCGTGGTCAGCGGGACGAAGAGGGCCTGTTCGGCGATGTCGGTGCTGTTCTCGATGTAGAACTCGACGAACGCCTCCACCTCGGCCCGGGCCAGCGCCTTGGCGCTGGGATAGATGAACAACGGCCGGCTCAGGGGCTTGTAGTCAGCGCTCTGCACCGTGTCCCGGCTGGGTGCGACGCAGCCATCGCCGCCGTCGACCTTCAGCACCTTGAGCTTGTCCTTGTTCTGCTCGTAGTACGACAGGCCGAAGTAGCCGAGCCCACCCTTGGTCCCGGACACGCCCTGCACGGTGACGTTGTCGTCCTCGGTCGCGTTGTAGTCCGTGCGGCTACGACCTTCCTCGCCGTTGATCGCCTTGGTGAAGAAATCGAAGGTTCCCGAGTCCGTGCCGGCGCCGAAGAGCTTCAGCTCCTCGGCTGGGAACTTCGGGTCGACGTCCTTCCAGCTCTTGACCTTCGAGTCCTTGTCCCAGATGGCCTTGAGCTGTGCCACCGTGACGCAGTCCACCCAGGAGTTGTCCTTGTTGACGACGACGCTCAGGCCGTCGTTGGCGACCTGGAACTCGTCGAAGCCGATCCCTTTCGATGCGCACGCCGCCTTCTCGTCATCCTCGATCGCTCGAGACGCGTCAGCGATGTCGATGTCGCCGTTGCAGAACTTCTCGAAGCCACCACCGGTTCCAGATGTGCCCACCGTGACCCTGACGCCCGAGTTCTCGGCCTGGAACGTCTCGGCCGCCGCCTCGCTCAGCGGTGCCACCGTGCTGGAACCGTCGAGCTTCACCGTCCCCGACAGCTCTGCTCCTCCGCCAGGGGCGTTGGGGGAGTCGCCGCCACACGCGCCGGCCACCAAGGCCAGGGCGAGGGCTACCGCCACCAGCCAGTCACGTCGTCTCACATGCGCTCCTCGGTCGTATTGCGGGCCTGAGCGAAACGTAAGGAGGCGATACGGCGACCGGCTGACCCCTCGGTGAACGGGGGGTGAATGCCCGAGGAACTCCCGGATCAGCGCGGGGCGGAGGCGCGACCGGTCACTCGATGCCCCATCCGTCGAAGTGGGCAGGAAGGTGGGCTCGGATGCGGACAACGTCCGGTGCCAGCCGCTCGGCCAGTACGGCGCGGGTCGTGTCGGCCAGCTGAAGGTGGGGCGCGGTGGAAGGCACGCTGCCGAGCGGGGAGAGTCGACTCCTGACCGAGCGGGGTAGGGAGCCGACGACCTTCTTTACCGTTCGATTGTGACGGAGTCGCTCGGTGCCCCTGCGGGCGACCCGTCGCTCCGACGCCCGGCTGTACTCGGCGGTGAGCGCATCTTGCGGCGCGTGCTCAGCTTCGACGCCGATGAAGCCGTAGACCTCTGCCATCGTGGCGCGGCGGTCGCGTCGCAACCGCTCCGACTGCACGACCAGGAGCTGGTCAGCGGCGAAGTGCCGCAAGTAATGGTCGATCTGCCGCGCGTAGGAGCTCCTGTCGAGATAGGCCGGATCGGCGAGTACCTCTTCGTCGATCGGCGCCATTCGGACACCGCTACGGGCCCGGTGCTGGTAGTGCGACTGGATGCGATCCACCGGATGTCGGACGAGGTAGATCAGCCGGACCGACGGCACCACCGCGGCCATTCGCCCCACCGTGCCGGGATATTCAAAATGGGCCGAGTAGCTGGGCGAGGCTTCGCCGACAACAGTGGCCCGCTCCGCCTCATCGCCGGAGAAGTGGCTCTCGTACCACTCGATCCCTCGTGCCCAGCGGGAGTCGTAGCTGAAGAAGTTGAGCTCCTTCGGCGTGGACATGAAGACCTGCGGATGCGCTCTGAGATACTCGTAGAGGCTCCGGGTGCCGCCCTTCATGGTGCCGATGACGACGAGCTGGGGGAGCACACCGCGAGACTACGGTGGTGCAGATCCACTCTCTTGCGCAGTACAGGAAGGCGCTTCGGAAGGCTCGCAGGTACAAGGCGTCGGTGCGGCGCGCCCGCGTCGGGGCTGTGCGGCACGAGGCACGGAGCGCCGAGGTCGAGCGCTACTGCTTCTTCGTCGGGTTCCCGCGGAGCGGCACGTCGCTCGTCGGTCAGCTGCTCAACGCTCACCGCCACATCGTCATCTCCCACGAGTCCGACGCGCTGCGCTTCGTCGATACCCGAGGCGCCACGCGGAACGAGGTGTTCGGGATGATCCTCGAGAACGACCGGGCGTTCGTGCGACGCGGCGCCGAGGGTGGTGGGTACGACTTCGTGGTGCCGGGGCAGTGGCAGGGTAAGTCGGAGCACATTCGCGTGATCGGTGACAAGAAGGCAGGCGCGTCGGCGACTCGCATCGGCCGAAATCCGGCGCTGCTCGACCAGATGCGCAACGTCGTCGGTGTCCCGATCCGCATCGTCAGCCTGGTTCGCAACCCCTTCGACAACATCTCCACGCTCGCCAGTCGGAGCTCGATCACGCTCGAGGAAGCCGCCGACACGTACTTCCGGCTGGCGGCCGACAACATGACGACGGGGTCGCTGACCCGCGATGGCGAGCTCCATCGGGTCCGCTTCGAGCACCTCGTGGCGGACACCAAGGCGGAGTTGGCCCGACTCTGTGCCTTCCTCGACGTGGACGCGCCGACCGATTACATCGACGCGTGCGCGTCCATCGTGTTCGACTCGCCGCGCCGCACACGAACATCCGCGCCGTGGACGCCCGCGCTGATCGCCGACGTCGAGCGACGCATCGCCGAAGTCGACTTCCTCGCCGGCTACGCCTACGACGCCTGAGCGTCCCAGCGCCAGATCCGCCGGGCGAGGACGGGCACACAGGCGACGGCCAAGCGGGCCCAGTGCACCGGGCGCCCGGGCTGCGTCCGCACCGCGGCGGCCAGGTGGCGGCGTGCCTCCCGCGGCCGACCGAGGCGCGCCGCCCCGACACCGGCGATGGCGTGGTAGTCGGCCACCATCTTCGGGTCCCGGGCCATGAGCGCGGCGTGTCGCTGCAACATGACCGTGGTCGCGGTGACGAGCTTTTCCGGATCGTTCCTGCCTCGATCGCTGGCCGGCCGCTGGTGCACGCGCACGAGCGCCGCCGCAACCACAGCTATCGGCGCCGCCCGTCGGCGGCATGCCGCCACCAGGCGCAAGGCCAAGTCCGTCTGTTGCATCGACGGGAGGTCCTCGGCGAACCCGCCCACCTCCTCGAAGACTCGGCGATCCACGACGAAGGTCCCCGTGTCGAAATGGGCCGCGGCGTGGTCGAAGGCGGGTCCGAGGTCTGCCGGCAGCTTCACTGACGTGGTGCCGTCAGGCTCGACGTAGGTGGCCCCGCAGCACGCCACCACCGCGGACGGCTCCGACCGGAGGGCAGCGTCGAGCGACTCGAGCCAGGTGGCCTCGACCTCGTCGTCGTCGTCGAGGAAGGCCAAGAGGTCGCCGCGGCTGGCGCGGGCTCCGGCGTTGCGTGCCACGTTGCCACCTCGGCCCGACTCGGCGACGTAGACCAGCCTCGGGTCGTCGACGGCAGCGACGACTGATGCCGTGGCGTCGGTCGAGCCGTCGTCGACGACGACGACCTCGAGGTCGGTGCAGGTCTGGTCGAGGGCACTGCGCAACGCCGTGACCACCTCGGACGCGCGGTCGCGTGTCGGTATGACCACGGAGAAGCGCACCGCGCAAACCTACGCTGGCGACGCTTTACGATGCTCCCGATGAGTGCGGGACGCCCAGTCGTGCTCCACGTGCTCCCTGCCGACATGGCTCGCGGTGCGCAGACATACGCTCGACTTCTCATCGACGCCCTCACGGACGACTCCGAAGACCACCAGGCAGTGACGCTCTTCGAGGGTCCGGAGGGCGCGCTGCACGCCGACATCGCGCTGGACGTGCCTGACGGAAGGCTGCGCCGGCTGGGGTTCGATCCTCGGGCCGCGTGGCGGCTCTGGCGCACCGTGCGTCTCGTGCGGCCTCGACTGGTCGTGGCCCACGGAGGCGAGACCCTGCTCTACGCCGCGTTCGTCCCACTCGCCGCGCCGCTCGTCTACTACCGGATCGGGCTCCTCGATCCTGCCGTCGCCCGAGTGCCGCGACGATGGATCTACCGGATGGCGGCCCGGCGCTGTGCTGCGGTCGCCGGGGTGGCGCACGAGGTCCTGGAGGAAGCAGGCGAGGTGCTCGCGGTCCCAGCCGAGCGCCTGCACCTCATCCCCAACGGCAGGCCCGCGGAGCTGTTCGACGACACGGCGCCTCGAGGCGAGGACCGAGTCCACCTCCTCTGGATCGGCCAGCTCACCGAGCACAAGCGGCCCGAATGGTTCGTCGACCTGATCACGGCCCTTCGGGCGCGCCACCTCGACGTGGTCGGGCAGGTCGTGGGCGACGGGCCGCTGGATGCCGACCTTCGTGAGCGGGCACCATCGGCAGGGGTGCAGGTGCTGGGACGCCGCGACGACGTCCCGGCGCTCATGGCGGGCGCGGACATCATCTGCTTCACGAGCCGCGGCGACGCTGAGGGCATGCCTGGCGTCCTGATCGAGGCCGCGCTCAGCGGCCGCCCCGTCGTCACCACCGACGTGGCGGGAGCCGACACCGTTGTCGTCGACGGGGTGACCGGCGTCGTGGTTCCTCGCCACGACTTCGGCGCCTTCGTGGCCGCCGTCGAGCACCTCGTCACCGACCCAGCTCGCCGCCGGGCCATGGGGACCGCGGCCCGCGCCCGCGGGATCGAGCGCTTCACCATGAGCGCCAGCGCCGCCGGCTGGAGGGGCCTGATCGGAGAGCTCGCTCCGTGTCGCTAGCCCGCAGGCTGCCCGACTTCCTGATCATCGGCACGCTGAAGAGCGGCAGCTCGTCGGTGTTCTACTGGCTCGGCGAGGAGCCCGGCGTCGTCCTTCCCAATGAGAAGGAGCCCACCTTCTTCTCGGTGGAGGAGAACTGGCAGCGCGGCACCGAGTGGTACTCGTCGTTCTTCGGAGACATTTCGCGCGACGTCCTCACAGGCGAGGCGTCCCCGGGATACACCGATCCGCGGCGCGTCGACGTGGCCGCGAGCCGGATCCGGTCGGTCGTCCCTGATGCCCGTCTCATCTGCCTGCTGCGCGAGCCCGTCGAGCGGGCGAGATCGCACTATCGCCACCAGGTCCAGCGCGGGCGCGAATCGCGAACCTTCGGCGATGCGGCCGAGCCCACGTCGAGCTACATCCAGCGCGGGTGCTACGCCCAATGCCTCGCGCCGTACCTCGAGCACTTCCCGCGCGAGCAGCTGTGCATCGTGCGGACCGAGGATCTCGGTGACGGCGACGGTCCGGGGTGGAGCACGATCCTCGATCACCTGGGGCTTCCGAGCGCGGTCGACGCCAAGGGTGGACAGCGTCGACGCAACGTCACCGAGGTCAAGGAGCAGTTCTCGAGACCGGCCTCGGCGCTGTTCGACCGCGGATGGCTCCGGCTCGCAGGCTCGCTCCCGAAGCCGCTGCGGCGTGTCGGGCGCCGGGTGCTCGTCCGGGACGACGACCGGTACCGGGGGCTGCTGGCGTCGTCGTTCGAATCGATCCCGGACGAGAGCGCGGCACTGCTCGCAGACAGCCACGTGAGCCTTCGGCGTCTGCTCGGACCGGACGCTCCCACCTGGCCGTGACCCGCGTCCTCGCCGTCATCGACAGCCTGGCGCCGGGTGGAGCGGAAGCCTCGCTGGCTGCCATCGCGCCCCACCTGCCATCGCTCGGGATCGAACTGGGCGTCGCGTACTTCCACGAGCGCCCGGGGCTCCAGGACGAGCTGGTCGCGGCCGGGGCCGAGCTGTTCAGCGTCGGCGGGTCCGGTCGTCGCCAGTGGTACGAGGGCACTCGGCGGGTCATTGGCGCGTGGCGCCCCACCCTCGTGCACACGACCTTGTTCGAGGCAGACGTGATCGGTCGGGTGGCGGCGCGTCGCACGCGCACTCCGGTGGTGAGCAGCCTGGTGAACGAAGGGTATGGCCCAGAGTTCGCGCGGGGTGGTGGGGCACGGTGGAAGCTGCGATCAGCGCAGATTGTCGACGCCGCGACAGCGCGATTGGTTACCCGGTTCCACGCCGTCACTGCCTCAGTGGCCGACACCATGACCAGCCGACTGCGCCTGCCCCGTCATCGTGTGGATGTCGTGCACCGAGGCAGGGACCCGAACGCCCTCGGGCGGCGGAGCGCGGACCGGACGGCTGCGACGCGCGCTCGGCTCGGTCTGGGCGAAGGCCCGCTGCTGCTCGCGGCCGGACGCCAGGAGTATCAGAAGGGGTTCGACGTGCTGCTCTCCGCGTTCCCCGAGATCAGCGCCTTGCTGCCGGGCGCCACCTTGCTCGTCGCGGGGCGGGCGGGACGGGCGACGGCCGCGCTGGATCGGCAACGCGCCCCGCTCGGCGACCGCGTCCGGTTCCTCGGCCACCGGTCGGACCTTGCCGATCTCATCTCGGCGGCCGACGCCTTCGTGCTGCCGTCACGATGGGAGGGCGCCGCGGGCGTGGTGCTCGAAGCGATGGCCCTCGAGGCGCCGATCGTCGCCAGCGACCTGGTGGGGGTACGCGAGGTCGTCGGAAGCACCGCGGCGCTCGTGCCGCCCGATGACGCCCACGCCCTCGCCGCCACGATCGCGAGCACGGTGCTCGACGCCTCGGTGCGGGAGCGGGCCGCAGGCGCCCGGCAGCGCTTCCTCGACAACTTCACCGTCGAGCGGTCCGCGGCCGGGATGGCGGCCTTCTACGAGCGGGCCCTCTCGAAGGGCCGCGATTAGCGCAGCGCGACGTCGAGGCGGCGGCCGAATAGGCGCTCGAAGAGCGCCTTCTTGCGGCGGGCGCCCCACAGCTCGAGGTCGGCATCGCTGCGACCATCGATGGTGATCTGCACGGCGTCCTCGGACAACGACACGTCGAGGCCCTCCACCGCCGCGCAATGGCCGCGGTCGAGGCCGTCGGCAACACGAAGCACCGCTGCCAGCTTGGTGACTCGGTCCTGGTCGAGGGGACCGAGCGACCCGAAGGGCTCGTGGGCGGGCTTCGGGTCGCCGTTGCGGTGGTAGCGGGCGAGGGCAGCGACCACGAGGACCTCGTCGGGTGAGAAGCCGCGGAGGCGTCCGTGCTGGACCAGATAGGCAGTGTGCTTGTGGTGACCAATGTTCGACACGTGCTCGCCGATGTCGTGCAACAGCGCGGCGTACTCCAGCAGCTCGCGCTCGGCGGCGCCGAGCCGGTGCAACGGCAGCGTGTGGTCGAACAGCTGCACCGCGAGAGCGGCGACCTGGCGGCCGTGGGCCTCGTCCCACCCGCAACGTCGGGCGAGGCTCTCGATCGACGCCCGCCGCATGGGCGCCGGGTCGCCGCTCCACTCGACGACGTCGTGACGGCCGATGGCCTCGAGCACCATGCCCTCGCGGAGGGCCCACTCGCTCACCGTCATCTCGTCGAACCCGAACTGCTCGAGCGCGGTCACCGCGAGGCAGGCGCCGGCGGGGATCAGGTCGACTCGACGTGACTCCAGGCCTTCGAGCCGGCGGCGCCCCTCGCTGTCGAGCGAGAAGACCTGCTGCTGCACCGCCTCCAACTCGGTTCGAGTCACGCTGAACTGGTTGACAGAGAGCGGAACAGCCCCGTTGCGTGTCGCTGCCACCATGCGGGCCAGGTCGCAGAAGGTGCCGCTGGATCCGACGGCCAGCACGGCCTCGAAGTCGGCGACGGCCTCGGCCGCGGGCTCGAGAACTGACCGGATGTGATCGCGTAGCCGGCGGCGATCTCCCTTGGTGGGCGGGTCGTTTCGCACCAGCTCTGCCGACAGGCGGCCGACGCCCAACTTCACGCTGGTCGACCAGACCAGCCCCGCTCCGTCGCCCACCATGACCTCGAGGCTGCCGCCGCCGAGGTCGAAGCAGACCGTCGGCTGGGCGGGCAGGGTCACGCTGGCCCGGATGGCGGCAAAGGTGAGGCGGCCCTCGTCCCGTCCGTTGATCACCCGCACCGACAGCCCGGTGGCATCCTCGATGCGTTCGACGATCTCGCTGCCGTTCTCCGCCTCTCGCAGCGCACTGGTCGCGCACACCACGATCTCCTGGCATCCTGCGCTCACGGCGAGCGAGCAGAGTCGCCGGGCGGTCTCGACGGCCTCGTCTGCGACATGGTCTGGGATGCGCCCCTCGCTCGCGACCCAGCCCCCGAGGCGGAGCATCTCCTTCTCCTTGAACAGGGCCTCGAAGGTGCCGTCGGCGTAGGCATCGACACCGAGGAGGTGGAACGAGTTGGTGCCGAGGTCGAGTGCGGCGATGCGCATCAAGGCCACCGTACGGTGGGGGCGGCCGCCCGTCGGTGACCCTCGACAGCGGCTCGATGTCGAGGTGAGCCTCAGGCAGGCAGGCGACGGGTACGGCTGAGGCGCTCGAGATCGGCGTTGAGCCTGATCAGGCCCCGCCCGATGAGCTCGAACACCGAGGCGCTCGAGGCATGGCTGGCCTCGAGCAGGCTGGCCGCCAGCACGTGGCTGTCGAAGCGCTCGCCGGCGGCGCGGGCCGCAGCCCGGGCTGCGGGCGAGCTGGTGCCCAAATCGTCGAGCAGGTCGGCGATGTCGGCGCTCAGCACCCGCCCAAGCTCGCACGCTTCTGTCGAGGCGCCTCCCACCAGGGTGGCGAGTTGCCGACGGGCGTTTCCGACCCGCGCCAGCACCGCCCCCACGGACTCCCCGCTTGCCACGGTCGAGACCCTACGACGACTGTCCTGTGGGTCAACAGAGGGACAACCCTGTGGATATCGGCTCGGGCCGCGGCTCGCCTCCTCTCCGTGTCGCCGGGAGACGCCCAACCTCCTATCCTGCCGCCGTGCGGTTCCGCTTGGTCCCGACGGACGACGGCTTCTTCGACCTTTTTCGTTCCTCCTCCGAGAACGTGGTCGACTGCGCCCAACGGCTCAAGGAGCTGATCGACGACTTCAGCGAGGTGGAGGCAAAGCACAACCTGGTGGTCGACTGTGAGCGGCGTGGCGACGAGATCACGCGCACGATCTTGCGCCGGCTGAGCTCGACCTTCGTGACGCCCTTCGACCGCGAGGACATCCATGCCCTCGCCGAGGAGCTCGATGACGTGGTGGACGACATGCTGGCAGTGTCGTACCTCCTCCAACTCACCGGTGTCGACGATCTGCTGCCGGAGGTGAAAGAGCAGGCCGACGTCATGGTGAAGATGGCAGAGGAAGTGGCGGCCCTGATGGATCGGCTGGAGAAGATGAAGGGCGTCGCTCCCCACCTCGATTCGATCGACCGGCTCGAGAGTGATGGCGACGCCGTCTACCGGCGCACCATGGCGCGCCTCTTCAGCGGTGAGTACAGCGCACTGGACGTCCTCAAGTGGAAGGACATCATCGAGGCGCTCGAGGCGGCACTCAACACCCTCGAGGACATCGGCGACGTGGTCGAGTCCATCGTGCTCAAGCACGCTTAACGGGGCGCCGATTCGTGTTGGGGGTCGTCATCGTCGTGCTCGTCGCCCTCGCCTTCGACTTCGTCAACGGCTTCCACGACGCAGCCAACTCCATCGCGACTGTTGTTTCAACACGCGTGCTGAGTCCCCGGAAGGCGGTCGCTTGGGCTGCGTTCTTCAACTTCGCCGCTTTCCTGGTGTTCGGCACCCATGTGGCCACGACGATCGCCAAAGACGTGGTCGTGCAGGACGTGCTGTCCATCGGCGTGGTGTTCGCTGGCCTGATCGGTGCCATCGGATGGGACCTCCTGACCTTCTACCTCGGGTTGCCCACCAGCTCGTCGCACGCGTTGGTCGGCGGCATCGCCGGGGCC
>JBEEFQ010000290.1:0-24115 GCA_041166245.1 Actinomycetota bacterium
GCTCCACCTCCTCGACCGTGTGGTCCTCGACCAGGTAGGGCCCGATGCGCCAGTACTGCTCCGGCGGTTCGAGGACGTGATCGTCGATCCAGCCCGAGTTGGGCGTCTGCAGCAGCGGGTGGTTGAGGAAGAAGCAGAACCGACCACCCGGCTCGAGCACGCGGGCCACCTCGGCCACTGCCGCGTCCACCTCGGTGATGTGCTCGAAGACGAGACACGCCACCACCCGGTCGAACGACGACGACCGGAACGGCAGCGCCGCCGCGCCCGAGCGGGCGTACTGCGGCCCGCCCCGCCGGCGAGCCGCCTCCGTGATCTGGGCCCACGTGGGGTCGACGCCGACAGCCCGGCCCTTCACCAGCCGGGCGATCTGCCCCTCCCCCGTCCCCACGTCGAGCATGCGCCTCGAACCGCGGAGCTCCTCGCGCGCCAAGGGCAGGATCTGCTCGGTGTACTCCGGGTCTGCCCCCTCGGTGAACCCCTTCTGCCACCAGCCCGCGTGGGCGTCCCAGTCCTCAGCCATTCCTATGGTCGCCTCCGGCAACGTGAAGCTTGGTATAGACGGCGAGGGCGACGGCATCGGGGAGGAACGAGTTCGCCTGCAGCTCCTCCAGCGAGGCGGTCTTCACCGCCTTGACCCCACCCATGGCGTCGATCAGCTTCTTGCGCCGTGAAGGACCGAGCCCAGGGATGTCATCGAGCGCCGACTTGATCATGCGCTTGTTGCGCAGCTGGCGGTGGTAGGTGATGGCGAATCGGTGGGCCTCGTCCCGCACCCGCTGCAGCAGATACAACGCCTCGGACTGGCGGGGGATGCGGATCGGATCGGCCTGCCCGGGCACGAACACCTCCTCGAACTGCTTGGCCAGCGACGCGACCGGGATCTCGTCCTCCAGCCCCAGCTCCTCCACCACCCGCTGGGCGACCGAGAGCTGACCCTTGCCCCCGTCGACGAGCAACAGCTGCGGTGGGTAGGCGAACTTTCGAGGCCGCTCCCCCTCGGTGACCGGCCGGTCGCGCTCGGCCAGCAGCGCGGTGAACCGCCGGGTCAGCACCTCTTCCATCGCCGCGTAATCGTCGTTGCCGTCGACCGACTTCACCTTGAACCGGCGGTAATCGCTCTTCTTGGGCAGGCCGTCCTCCATCACCACCATGGAACCGACGTAGTCGCTGCCCTGGATGTGGCTCATGTCGAAGCACTCGATGCGCAGCGGGGGCACGGGGAGCCCGAGCGCGTCCTGCAGCGCGTTCAGCGCACGCGCCCGGCTGTTGTGGTCGGACGAGCGCCGCAGCCGGTTGCGGACGAACTCCTCCTCGGCGTTGCGGGTGACGGTGGCCTGCAGCGTGCGCTTGTCCCCCCGCTGTGGCACCCGCACCAGTACCCGTGACTCCCGCAGGCCCGTGAGCCACCGCTCGTACAGGTCGCAGTCCTCGGGGTCGTCGGGGACGAGCACCTCGCGCGGGATCCCGAGCGGTGGCGACTCCGCGTACATCTGCTCCAGCACCGAGCCCACCAGCTGGGGCCGGGTCAGGTCCTCGACCTTGTCGATCACGAACCCCTTCCGACCGACCACCCGACCCTTGCGCACGAAGAACACCTGGACCGCAGCCTCGAGCTCGTCCTCGGTGATGCCGATCACGTCGAGGTTCTCCGGCTTCTCGGTGACCATCTGCTGCTTCTCGATGGCCTTGCGCACGCTGACCAGCCGGTCGCGTAGGCGGGCGGCCCGCTCGAACTCGAGCGTCGACGCCGCCTCCTTCATCGACTCCTCGAGCCGGCGCATGATCGGCTGGGTGTCGCCGTCGAGGAACTCGGCCAGCTCAGCGACGAGCCGGTCATAGTGCTCCTTCTCGATCTCCCCGACGCACGGGCCGCTGCACTTCTCGATGTGGAACAGGAGACAGGGCCGGCCCTGGCGGTGGTGGCGCCCGAACTTGTTGTCCGAGCACGTGCGGATCGGGAATGTCCGCAGGAGCAGGTCGAGGGTCTCGCGGATGGCGTACGCGTGGCCATACGGACCGAAGTAGCGCACGCCCTTGCGCTTCTGCCCCCGCATGACCATGGCCCGGGGCCACTCGTCGTCGAGCGTCAGGGCGAGGAACGGATAGCTCTTGTCATCCCGCAGCCGGATGTTGAACCGAGGCCGGTGCTGCTTGATCAGGCTGTACTCCAGCATCAGCGCCTCGACGTCGTTGCTGACCTGGATCCATTCGACGGACTCGGCCGTCGCGACCATCTGCGCTGTCCGCGGGGGGAGCGACGACGGGCTCACGAAGTAGTTCGACAGCCGCGACCGGAGCGACTTGGCCTTGCCCACGTAGATGACGCGGCCGTCCTTGTCCTTGAACTGATAGGACCCGGGAGCGTCTGGGATGGTGCCGGCCGGCGGCCGCTGGAACGCCATAGATGGAACAAGTTTGGCGGTCCGGGGTTACAATCAGTACACGCCGGCCTGGTATCCGGCGCACATATCAGCTCCGAGGCCGACAACCCCGCGGATGGGCGACCAGGCTGTCCCCGCCGGCCGAGTTCGGAGCTCTCCCCCAGGGGGTTCCATAGCAATGCTTCGGCTTCAAGAGCCGCTCCACGAGCGGTACACCGGCACAGACCCCGACGACCTCGTCCGCCGCATCGCAGCGGCCAAGGCCACCCTCGGCGAGCGGGTCCTCATCCTCGGGCACCACTACCAGCGCGACGAGGTGATGGCCTGGGCCGACGCCCGGGGCGACTCGTTCGGGCTGTCCCGCCTCGCGGCGGACAACGACACGGCGGAGTTCGTCGTGTTCTGCGGCGTCCACTTCATGGCCGAGTCGGCCGACATCCTCACCGCCGACCACCAGCAGGTCATCCTCCCCGACCTCAACGCCGGTTGCTCGATGGCCGACATGGCCGACCTCGACTCGGTGGAAGAGGCCTGGGACGCGCTGGCCGAGGTCACCGACGTCGAGCGCATCGTCCCCATCACCTACATGAACAGCTCGGCCGCCCTCAAGGCGTTCGTCGGTGACCATGGCGGCGCCGTCTGCACCTCCAGCAACGCGCGGGCCATCCTCACCTGGGCCTTGGATCGGGGGGACAAGGTGCTGTTCTTCCCCGACCAGCACCTGGGCCGCAACACCGGCTACCAGCTCGGGTTCGGCGCCGACGACATGCGGGTGTGGAACCCGCGCCTCGACCTCGGCGGCCTGCAGGAGCGCGACGTGAAGGAGGCGACCTTCCTCCTCTGGAAGGGTCATTGCTCGGTGCATCAGCGCTTCCGCACCGAGCACGTCGAGGCGGCCCGACTGGAGCACCCCGGCGTCATCGTCGTCGCTCATCCCGAGTGCTCCCACGAGGTCGTGGAGCTCGCCGACGAGGTCGGATCCACCGACTTCATCATCAAGGCCGTCGAGCAGGCACCCGCCGGCGCGACTCTCGCCATCGGCACCGAGATCCACCTCGTGCAGCGGCTGGCCGCCGAGCACCCCGAGAAGACGGTGTTCTCGCTCGACCCGCTCATCTGCCCGTGCTCGACCATGTTCCGCATCGACGCCGCCCACCTGTGCTGGGTGCTCGAGAACCTGGTCGGCGGCACCGTCGTCAACCGGATCACGGTCGACGACAAGACCGCAGCCTCCGCCCGAGTCGCCTTGGAGCGGATGCTCGCCATCACCTGAGTGGCTGATCGCTGACCTACCCTGACGCCGTGGACCTCGACGGCGCCACCATCCTCCTCACCGGCGGCACCGGCTCGTTCGGCAACGCCTTCATCCAGCGGGTCACCGAGCAGTGGCCGACCGCGGTCATCCGCGTCTACTCGCGCGACGAGCTCAAGCAGTCCGAGATGCAGGCCAAGTACGGCGATCGCCAGCTGCGCTGGTTGATCGGCGACGTCCGCGACCGGGGACGCATGACCCGAGCGGCTCAGGGCGCCGACCTCATCGTGCACGCGGCGGCGATGAAGCAGGTGCCGGCCTGCGAGTACAACCCGTTCGAGGCGGTGCGCACCAACGTCCTCGGCGCTCAGCACGTGGTCGACGCCGCCATTGACGCCCGTGTCCCCAAGGTCGTCAACCTGTCGACCGACAAGGCCGTCAACCCGGTGAACCTCTATGGCGCGACCAAGCTCAGCGCCGAGAAGATCGTCGTGCAGGGCAACGCCTACGCGGCCCAGTCAGAGACCCGGCTGTCGTGTGTGCGCTACGGCAACGTGGTCGGATCCCGTGGCTCCGTCGTGCCCCTCTTCCGCAAGCAGAAGGAAGAAGGGCGCATCACCATCACCGACGAGCGCATGACGCGGTTCTGGATCACCCTCGACCAAGCGGTCGACCTCGTGCTGTACGCGGTGGAGCACATGGTGGGTGGCGAGATCTTCATCCCCAAGATCCCGTCCATGAAGGTCACCGACCTGGCCGACGCCATGGCCCCCGGCGTGCCCGTCGAGGTGATCGGCATCCGCCCAGGCGAGAAGCTCCACGAGCTGCTCCTGACCTCGGACGAGAGCCGCCACTCCATCGACGCCGACGACGTCTACGTCGTGCTGCCCGAACACCCGTGGTGGGAGGACAACCCCAAGTGGATCGAGGGCAGGCCGCTGGCCGACGGCTTCGTGTACTCGAGCGAGACCAACGAATGGTGGCTCGGGCCCGACGACCTCGGAGCACTCCTGTAGTGATCCCCTACGGACGGCAGTCGATCGACGACGACGACATCGCCGCCGTGGTGGAGGTGCTCAAGGGCGACTGGCTCACCCAGGGCCCTCACGTCGAGCAGTTCGAGGAGACGCTGGCGGGCATCGTCGGAGCCCGCCACGCTGTGGCCTTCGCCAACGGCACCGCCGCCCTACACGCCGCGGCGGCCGCAGCCGGGCTCGGCCCCGGCGACGTGGTCGCCACCTCACCCTTGTCATTCGCGGCCAGCGCCACCTGCGCCCGCTACGTGGGCGCAAACCCGACGTTCGTCGACATCGACCCGGGAACCCTGAACATCGACCTGGCCGCCGTACCGGCTGGCATCGCCGCCCTCGTCCCCGTGCACTACGCCGGCCTTCCCGTCGACCTGGCGCAGCTCACCGATCGCCCACCCGTCGTCATCGAGGACGCGGCCCACGCCATCGGCGCCATCACCCCTGACGGGCCCGTCGGCAACTGCGCCCGCTCCGACATGACCATGTTCTCGTTCCATCCGGTGAAGACGGTGACCACGGGCGAGGGCGGCGCCGTCACCACCAACTCCGACGACCTGGCGGAACGCCTGCGTCGGTTCCGCAACCACGGCATCGTGCGCAAGGAAGAGGAGGGCGGCTGGTACTACGAGATCGAGGACCTCGGCTTCAACTACCGCATGACCGACATGCAGGCCGCGCTCGGGATCAGTCAGCTGGGCAAGCTCGAGCGCTTCGTCAGCCGGCGCAACGAGCTCGCCGACCGCTACCGCGAGCTGCTCGGCCACCTGCCCATCGAGCTGCCACCGGCGGCGCCTGAAGGATGGCGCCACGCCCACCACCTGTTCCCCGTCCGCGTGCCCGACCGGGCCAACGTGTTCGACCGCATGCGGGGTGCCGGCGTGGGCGTGCAGGTGCACTTCGTGCCCATCTACAGGCACCCGCTGTACGCCGACCTCGGCATCGACCCCGGCGACTTCCCCAACACCGAGGCCGCTTACGACCGCCTGCTCTCGCTCCCCCTCTTCCCAGACCTCACCGAATCCGAGCAGAACGAGGTGGTCGCGCGACTGGAGTTCGCGCTGTGACCGAGTTCGGCAAGTCCCGGTCGTGGTGGGAGCGGGCCGAGCGCGTGATCCCGATGGGCACCCAGACCATGTCGAAGAGCCCGACCCAGTTCGTGCAGGGCGTCTCGCCCATCTATCTCGAGCGCGGCCGGGGCGCGCACGTCTGGGACGTGGACGGCAACGAGTACGTCGACTACCCGATGGCCCTCGGTCCCGTCCTGTTGGGCTACGCGGAGCCGGCCGTGGACGACGCCGTCCGCCGTCAGCTCGACGACGGCATCACCTTCACCCTCATGCACCCGCTCGAGGTCGAGGTGGCCGAGCGCATCGTGGCCATGTGCCCCGGCGTCGAGGCGGTGCGGTTCGGCAAGAGCGGCTCGGACGCCATGAGCGCGGCGGTGCGGGCCGCGAGGGCCACGACGGGACGTGACCGCCTGCTGGTCGCCGGCTACCACGGGTGGCACGACTGGTACATCGGCACGACCACCCGCAACCGGGGCGTCCCCGCCGCGGTCAGCGCCCTCACCTCGACCTTTGCGTTCAACGACCTGGACGACCTCGAGCGCGCGCTGGACGAGCATGCCGGCGAGGTCGCGGCCGTGATCCTCGAACCGGCCGGCCTCGACGTGCCTCTACCCGGGTTCCTGCAGGGCGTCGTCGACCTCACCCGCGCCCACGGTGCAGTCTCGGTGTTCGACGAGATCATCACCGGCTTCCGACTGGCACCGGGTGGCGCACGCGAGCGTTACGGCGTCACGCCGGACGTCTCCTGCTACGGCAAGGCGCTGGGCAACGGCATGCCGATCTCGGCCGTGGCGGGAACCTGGGACCTCATGGCCGTGTTCGAGGACGTCTTCTTCTCCGGCACCCATGGCGGCGAAGCGCTCTCGCTCGCGGCCGCAAGGGCCGTGCTCGACGCGGTTGCCGACGGCCGCGTCCTCAAGGACATCGAGCAGCGGGGCCAGCGCATGTTCGACGGAATCGCGGCGCGGATCGAACAGCACGGCGTCGGCGAGCGTGTCCGCGTCGGCGGGGAGCCCCAACGCTCCGTCGTCGCGTTCGCGGGCGACGACCAGCTCGTCGTGAAGAGCTGGGTGCAGCAGACCCTGGTGGAGCACGGCGCCCTCTTCAACGGCTCCATGTTCATCTGCGCCCGTCACAGCGACGACGACATCGACCGGGCCCTCGCCGCCTTCGATGCCGCGTTCGCGGCCCTGGCCGCCGACACCGACGTGGCCGGCCTCCTCAAGGGCCCTCCGGTGCAGCCCGTCTTCCGCACCCCGTGACCGGCGCACGGGTCTTGGTCCTGGGCGCGGGCTCGGCCGGCGCGCGCCACGCCCGACTCCTGGCCGCCGCCGGTGCCGACGTCACGGTGACCGACCCCGACGGGCAACGGGCCGCGGCCACCGGGCTCGCGACCGTGCCCTTCGACCTCGATGCCCTCGGCTCGCCCGACGGCATCGTGATCGCCAGCCCCTCCGTCGTGCATGCCGAGCAGGCCCTTGCTGCCCTCGCAACCGGCGCACGTGTGCTCGTCGAGAAGCCGTTGACGGCGGCGAGCGACGACGTCGACGACGTCGTGGCGGCGGCCGACGGCCGGGTGATGGTCGGCTACAACCTGCGTCTACACGAGCCGCTCGAGCGCGTCGCCGCGCTGGTCGCCGACGGCCGCGCCGGTGCCGTCTCGTCATACCGGCTGTGGTTCGGCAGCTGGCTGCCGGACTGGCGGCCCGCGGTCGACTATCGCACGACGTACTCGGCCCGGGCTGACCTCGGCGGCGGGGTCCTCATGGACGCGATCCACGAACTCGACCTTCTTCTGTGGCTTGCCGGTGACGATCGCCTCACCGTGCGCGGCGCCGTCGTCGATCGCCTCGGACCGCTCGAGATCGACGTCGAGGACACGGTGAAGGCCCTGCTGCAGCACGCCGACGGCGCGGTTGCCGAACTCTCCCTCGACTACCTGAGCCGGCGCTACCGCCGCGGCGTCGAAGTCGTCGGCGCCGAGGCGACCATCCGCCTCGACTGGGCCCGGCAGGTCCTCGAGGTGGAGGACGCTGACGGCGTCGCAGCCGAGACCGCCACCACCCCCGTGCTCGACTCCTACGTGCGTCAGGCCGAGCGCTTCCTCGCCTTCGTGCGGGACGGGACGGCACCGCCGGTCGACGCGGCCGAGGGCGCCCGGTCGGTGCGCATGGCCGCCGCCATCAGGCGCGCGGCCCGGACCTAACCTGGGCCCGTGGAACCCGTCGCCTTCGGTGAGCGCCTGATCGGCCCCGGACAGCCCTGCTACGTGATCGCCGAGGCCGGCTCCAACCACAACCGGGACTGGGACACCGCTCGCCGGCTGGTGGACGAGGCGGCCGCGGCCGGCGCGGACGCGGTCAAGTTCCAGACCTACTCCGGCTCCTCGCTCTACTCCACCAAGACCCCGGCATTCGACTACCTGGCCGACCTCACCACCCAGAAGCCCCACGAGCTGCTCGAGGCCATCTCCCTGCCACGCGAGTGGCAGTCCCCCCTGGCCGACCACTGCCGGGAGCAAGGCGTCGAGTTCTTGTCGTCCCCCTTCGACCTCGAAGCGGTCGACCAGCTCGACGCCCTCGGCGTCCCTGCGTTCAAGATCGCATCGTTCGAGCTCGTCGACCTGCCCTTCCTTCGCGAGGTGGGCAAGCGGGGTCGCCCCCTGATCATCTCCACCGGCATGGCAACGCTCGGCGAGATCGAGGAAGCGCTTGACGCGGCGCGGGACGGGGGCGCCACCGAGTTCGTGCTGCTCCAGTGCGCGTCGGTCTACCCCTCTCCGCCTCACATCATGAACCTCAACGCCATCCGCACGATGCAGGCCGCGTTCGGCGTCCCGGTGGGCCTCTCCGATCACACCACCGGCTTCCACGTGTCCGTCGCGTCGGTGGCCGCTGGCGCGGTCATGATCGAGAAGCACTACACGCTCGACCGCTCGCACCCGGGACCCGACCATCCCTTCGCCATCGAGCCCAACGAGCTGGCCGACCTCGTGCGCCAAGTGCGAGACGTCGAAGCGGCGATGGGCGACGGCATCAAGCGAGGGCCGACCGAGGAAGAGGCGGCCGAGATGTACACCAAGGCGCGACGCTCGGTCGTCGCCGCCAGGGAGATCCCAGCGGGAACGATCATCACCCGGGACATGCTGACGGTGAAGCGCCCCGGCTTCGGCATCAAGCCCAAGTTCATCGAGGCTGTCGTCGGTCGGCGGGCCGCGGTGGACATAGAAGAGGACGAGATCATCACGTGGGAGATGGTCTGACTCGGGCCGTCCTCGCCTACGACAGCGGGCCAGGGGTAGGGCTGGGTCACCGGCGGCGGATGGAGGGCCTAGCCGTGGCGTTCGAGCAACAGGGCACCGACGTGACCCTCGTCGCCGTGGATGACCCTTTGCCCGACGCCGACCTCGTCGTCGTCGACTCCTACCGCGCCATGCCCGACCGTTCCCAGATCGGCTCGGCGGTGCTGGCCGCGGTGGACGATCTCGGCCGCGACCTGGCCATCGATGCCCTAATCGACCCGGCTCCGAACGCCGACCCCGAGGACCATCCGTCAGCCGATGTGGTGCTGGCTGGCGCGGACTACGCGCTTCTCGGACCGGACTCGGTCGAGGCGCCGGCCGCCGACCACGAGGTGAAGGTTGTGCTCGTGTCCGCCGGCGCGACCGACTCCGAAGGCCACGCCGCTGCGGTCGCCAACGAGCTCCACCTCCGCTTGCCCGGGGTGCGCATCCGGCTCGTCGTCGGTCCATGGGGCTCGGACGCGGCACCGCAGGGCATCGAGCTCGTGCAGGCGCCGTCCGGGCTGGGGCCGGAGCTGCACGCCGCGTCGCTTGTCGTGACCGCCGCGGGCGTGACGATGCTCGAGTCGATGCGCGCCGGACGGCCGACGGTCGCGTTCCTCACAGCCGAGAACCAACGACGGCAGGCCGACGGCGCGGCCGAACTGGGCGGCATCGTGCTGACCGACGTGTCAGGCGCGGCCGACGCGGCCGTGACGCTGGCGGGCGACACTCCGGCGCGGCTGGCGTTAGCGGCGCGCGCCGCCACCCTCATCGACGGCCAAGGCCCGGCCCGCGTCGCCCACCGGCTACTCGAGCTAGCTGAGGCCGCGAACCGGTGAAGGCGCTCGTCGTCGTGCAGGCGCGCATGGGCTCCACCCGACTGCCGGGCAAGGTGCTGGCCGACTTGGCCGGCCGGCCCCTCCTCGCGTTCCTGCTGGAACGACTGGCCGCGCTGCCCTGGAAGCGCGTCGTGGCCACCAGCGAGCTCGACCGCGACGACGCCGTCGCGGCCGCGGCCGCCGAAGCTGGTGTGGCCGTCGTGCGCGGCCCGGAGGAGGACGTGCTGACGCGCTTCGCCATGGCCATCGACGCATACGAACCCGACCTCGTCGTGCGCCTCACGGCCGACTGCCCGCTCTCCGACCCCGCGCTCGTGCGAGCCGCGGTCGAGCAGCAACGCACCGCCGGCGCGGACTACGTCTCGAACACCGTGGTTCGCACCTTCCCCGACGGGCTCGACGTCGAGGTCGTGCGGGCGTCCGTGCTCCGCCAGGCCGCGCTGGAGGCGACCGACGGGTTCGAGCGCGAGCACGTGACACCGTTCGTCTACCGCCACCCCGAGCGCTTCAGCCACGAGGTCCTGCGCAACGACGTCGACCTGTCGGCCGAGCGATGGACGGTCGACACCGCGGAGGATCTCGAGTTCGTGCGCTCGGTCGTGGACCGGCTGGGTTCCAGCTCGTTCGGCTGGCGCGACGTGCTCGCCATCGCGCCGCCACCCGACTGATCAGGGCAGGCGCTCGATCTCCACCCGCACCCGGTAGGTCAGGCCATCGCGCTCGAACTCGGCGCCGTGAGGCGGGTACGTGCGGGCGCGCAGCCGGTCGAGCACGGCCAGGTCCTCGTCCGTGGCGAGGTCGAGGCCCTGCAGGTCTGCCAGCCGGTGATAGGTGCCCTCGCCCTCTTGGGGGTGAGGCTCGACGTCGCGCAGGCCCTCCCACTCGCCGACCATCATGTCGAAGGAAGCGTCCTCCAGTCGCCGGTACAACGTGGCCGCCGTATCGTCGGGCCTGACCTCGACCTGCCGTTGCAACAAGACGGGACCGCGGTCGAGGCCCGCGGTCATCACGTGCAGGGTGGTGCCGGCGGGCGACCCGTCGACGAGGGGCCACACGTTCGGAGCGCTCCCCCGGTTCCAGGGGAGGTAGGCGGGGTGGAGGTTTACGGCCGACCAGGACGGGACGGCGAGCCAGTCGTCCGGGACGATGAACCCGAACAGCACGCTCAGCAGGCACTCGGGCGCGAGACCGCGGATCTCGTCGAGGCCGTCGGGCCACGTCCACGTGGGCACGTCGATCGCTTCCAGGTCCGCGGCCGCGGTTCGGCGGTCGAGGGGATGCAGCACCAGCCCGGCCAGGTCACCTCGCTCTGCGAGCAAGCGGGCGACACGGTGGCCAAGTCGGTTGTTGGCCAGCATGACCGTCCGCACAAGTCGAGCTTACGGGCGGCGCTACCGTCACCGGCGATGACCACCGATCCCGAACGCACCTCGGAGGCGGCCCGGCTCGAGGAGCTCTGGCAGGGCGACTTCGGTCGGCAGTACGTCGAACGCAACCGCAGTGCGGGTGGCGACCGCGGTCCGTTCTGGCGGGGCTTGGCCAAGCGGCTGTCGCCCCACAGCGTGCTGGAGGTCGGTTGCAACGTGGGGGCCAACCTCCAGCACCTCGACGCCATCCCCGAGGTCGAGGACCTCTGGGGTGTCGACGTCAATCGTGAGTCGCTGGCCGAGCTGCACGCCCGCCTCCCCCAGGTGAGCGCGGGGTGGGCGGTCGCGCGCAGCCTCCCGTTCCGCGACGGCTGGTTCGATCTCGTCTTCACCGTCGCTGTGCTCATCCACGTCCCGGAGGACGCGCTGCCCCTCGCCATGGGAGAGCTGGTGCGGTGCTCGCGCCGCCACGTCCTCTGCGTCGAGTACCGGGCCGACGAGACGGTCGAGGTCGACTACCGGGGCCAGCACCGCGCCTTCTTCAAGCGGGACTACGGCACGGTGCTCGCCGGGCTCTTCCCCGAGCTCACCCTGCTCGAGGAGGGCGACGTCAGCAAGGCTGACGGGTTCGACGACGGCCTCGGCTACTGGCTCTTCGCCAAGGGCTGAGCCTGCGTCAGGCCGCCGCCGACTCGAGGAAGGCAACGATCCGCTTGGCCTCGGCATCGAGCGTGTGCTCCCGGACGAAGTCGAGCCCGGCGCGCACGAGGCGCTCCCTCAGCGCCGCATCGTCCGCGAGGTGCCGCAACGCGACCACCACCGCGTGCGCGTCGCCCGGCGGCACCAGCAGGCCGCGGTCGTGGCCGGCGACCTCGGGCACCCCACCGACCGCAGTGGCCACGATCGGAAGCCCCGCTGCCATGGCCTCGAAGAGCACCTGGGGGACACCCTCGGTGAACGACACGTGCACCAGCGCGTGACTCGATCGGTACAGGTCGCGTAGCTCCGGCCCATGCGGCACGTAACCGAGCAGGTCCAACCCTGCCGCGCCTTGGTGGCGGAGCGCGGCAGCGAGCGAGCCGGTGCCTGCGACGCGCAGCTGCCAATCGGAGCCGTCGACGCGGAGCCCGTCGATGATGTCGGCCAGCAGGAGCGGGTTCTTCTCGGGGTCGAGCCGGCCCACGCTGAGGACGCGCTTCGGACCGCTCCAGTCCTCTCCCAACGCGGCTTCCGGCGCCACCAGGTCCTCGTCGCGCACGAGCGACACGACGACAGCGAGCACGGGGGCCGCGCCAGCCGAGTAGTGCCGGGCCAGCTCGTCACCGACGACCACGGTCGGGACATGGCGGGCGACCCGGCGAAACGCACGCTCCAGCACCTGCACGGCCACGGGCGCCACCAGCCGCTTGGCGCCCGACACTCGTCCCCGGACGTAGGCGGGCAGGTCCTGGCGTACCCCGAGCACAACGGGGACGCCGCGGCGGCGCCCGAGGCGCGCCAGTTGCAGGGCGAGCGGGTGCGGTCCGAAGAGCCACAGCACGTCGATGCCTTCGAGGGCGGTATCCACGGTCTCGACGGCTTTCCGCCGCGCTCGGGCGACATCCCGCACATCACGCAGCGACCGGTAGTGCGGAAGGGCGACGAAGCGCACGGTCGGCCCTGCGAGGACGTGCGGCGCCGCGCCCGGCTCGGGGTCGAGACGCCCGAAGACCACCAGCTCGGACACTTGGGCGGCGAGACCGGCCAGGAACTCGGCAAAGGCGATGTCGGTCATCACCACGCCGTCTTGGCGGCGATACACCAGATCGGCGAAGACGCCCACGCGCATCCGTGTGATCGTACGGGGTGCCGGGTCGGGTGCTTATCCTCACCGCATGGGCAGGACTGTGTCGGTCGTGATCCCGGCCCGCGACGAGGCGCCGCACATCCGGGCCTGCGTGCGATCCGTCCTCGCCCAGGAGGGCGTGGGTGTCGTGGAGCTGATCGTGGTCGACGGTCGCTCCTCGGACGACACCGCGGTCATCGCGCGCGACGCAGGTGCGACCGTCGTCACCAATCCCGACGGCACCATCCCTGTGGCCATGAACCGCGGGGTCGCCGCCGCGGCCGGCGACGTCATCGCCCGGTTCGACGCCCACGCGGAGATGCCCCCCGGGTATCTGGGCGCATGTCTCGCGGCGTTGGACGAGGAGCCCGGTGCGGTGAACGTGGGCGGCTGGCGGCGGGCCGAGGGCGCAGGCCCGTGGGGACGCGCCGTCGCTGCCGCGCTGGCCTCGCCGCTCGGCGTCGGCAATGCGCGGATCTGGCGGCCGCCACCGCCCGGGTCGACGCGCGTCGACACCGAGACGGTGCCCCTCGGGTGCTTCCCACGCGGCGCCCTCGACGACGTGGGCGGCTGGCGCGAGGACCTGTTGGCCAACGAGGACTTCGAGCTCAACCACCGGCTGCGTGCGGCCGGCGGGCGAGTGGTCTTCGACCCCGCCATCTGGTCGGTGTACCACCCGCGTGAATCGTTGGGGGCCATCGCCGCCCAGTACTGGCGCTACGGCCGGTGGAAGGCGGTCATGGCCGCCGGCTCGCCCGAGTCGCTCTTGCCTCGCCAGCTGGCGCCACCGGCGTTGGTGGCCGTGGCCGCAGCCGCCGTGCTCCCCTCGCCGCTGCGACGGGCCGCCCGCCTCGCACTGGCGGCCTACGGCGTCACGCTGCTCGGCGCGGCGGGAACGTCAGGCGGGGGGTGGCGCGTCGCCCCGGTGCTGGCCACCATGCACCTGGCCTGGGGCGCGTCCTTCGCCGTTCACGCGCCGCGAGGCACGCGCCGCCGATAGGCGACGGCTACCACCGCCCACACGACGGCGACCGTGCCGACCCGCACCCCGAGCTGGCCGGCGAGCTCGACCACTGACGCAACTGGCCGGTCGTCGCGGAAGAGGCCCAACGCGAGCGCCGCCGTCAGTGCTCCGACGCCGAGCAGCGGCACGTAGTACCGCCACCGGGCCTCGCGCCCCCCGATGTGGGTCAGCGCGGTCTCGAAGATGACCACGACGACGATCACCTGCACCCACACGTCGATCCACGCGATGGCCAGCGGCCCGTGGTCGGTGGCGAGGGCGATCGCGTTCGCGGCCAGGTTCAGGACGGTTGCGCCGATCCAGATGGCCAGGTGACGGGTCTGACGGTTCACCCGCACCGAATCGAGCACGAGCGCAGGGAAGGCGGCGACCGAGAGCAGCAGCACGTCAAAGGCGAGCACGTACACCAGCGGCACCGACGGTTCGAAGGCCGGGGCCACGAGCTTGATGACTGGTGGGAGCGCGGCCTGCACGAGGTTGGTGACTGCCGCGACCAGGATCGCCGAGGCGACGGTGAGCCGGCGCCCCTCGTCCACCCATCGTCCGGTCGTGTCGGCCGCCATCCGTCCCCACAAGCCCGGGGTCAGGACGGCGCTCAGCGACGCCACGACCTGCACGGCCACCCCGACGGGCGCCGCGGCAAAGGTGTACAGGCCGAGGGCACGCACGTCGTCGCCGATCGCGAGGGAAAGCGGCCCGGTCATGCGGTAGGCCCAGTACACGACGGTCGCCATACCGAGCGGGAACCCGACCTTGAGCAGGGGCCTGGCCGTATCCCAGTCGAAACGGAGGCCGAGGGCGAGCCGGGGACGGTGCGACGCGTAGAGCGCGCTCACGAGCACGTTCACGACGATCGGCACCACGAACACCGCAGCGGGGCCAAAGCCGGCGACGCCCGCGAGGAGCCCTCCAGCAACGAGCACGCTTCGGATGGCGGTAACGCGGGCGACCACGCCGAACTGCTCGCGCGCGATGAAGCGGCCACCGAGGAACCCGGCGAAGCTTGACGCCACGACGGCGACGGGAGCGAGGGCCAACCCCAGGACCCTAAGCGGGTCACCCACGAACAGCGCGGCGGCGAGTAGCGCCAGCCCCGGCACGACCGAGACCGCCAGCTCGGTCGTGTACCCCGCCTGCTCGGCGCGATCGGCCGTCTCGGTCTCGCCCCGGGCGCGTGAATCGACGAACTGCCTGATGCCGCCTTCGAACGCGCCGCTCCGCAGCAGCGACGCGTAGAAGTAGACGAGGGTGACGAACTGGGCCCGGCCGAGGTCCACCGGGCCCAGCCATCGTCCGATGACGACCATGACCGGCGCGGTGGCGGCGGCACCGAGCACCGAGGCGAGCGAGAGGCCGGACGCCCGGCGCACGATCGTGCCGAACGACAGCTCACCGTCGTGCGAGGGCGGCTCGCCCAGGAGCGGCTGGGCGTCCTCCGGTGTGCTCGACACGCAAGGCGACTCTACCGGCGTCCCTGCGCGCCCTGACGGCGCTCCTACACTCACGCCGTGCCGGACTCCAGTCGTGCCCTGGTGTTCCTGCACGGCCCCACTCCCTCGATGGCGGCGAGCCTCGCCACCGCCAACGCCACACTGGTGGCGCTCACGCCGGCGGCATTCGAGTGGGCGCGCGAACAGGGCCATACCGTGCTGGCGATCGACGACGTCGTCGACCGGCGGGCCGTGCTCCCAGCCCGGCTGGAGTACCACCGCTGGCAGCTCGACTGGATTCGTCGCCTCGACGACGCGTTCGATGCCGGCGGCTCCATCATCGCCGCCGCCCATCTGCTCAAGACGCCGATCGACTCCGTGATCGTCTGGGCCCGCCTCCTCAGAGCCGCGGGGGTCGCCGTCGCTCCGTCGGAGCTCGTCTATGCGGGACCTCCGGGCGCCACCGGCCAGCGTTGGCACGCCGGGCACCTGCAGTTCTGGCCCCGTCTGGGCGACCGGCCCCTCGCCGCCGAGCTCATCGAGCCACTCGCCGCCGACCTCGGCGTCCCGGTTCGGCTCGACGAGGCGGGTCGCCCATCCGGTTTCCGGGCCCCGCCACCCGGGTTCCGCTCCGGGCTGCGCGCTCGCGTCGCCGGGCTCATCGGGCCGTGGCGGTTCGTCCGTCCGCCCCGTCGCGGCGCGCGGCAGCGGGGCGCGTGCCTCATGTTGTGGTCGACCGGTTACGGGGCAGCCGGGTTCGCAGCAGGCCGGCGGCGGGATGGGCATCCCCTGCTCTTTCTCGACCGCGGCGCGCCGACCACACGGCTGCGACGGCCAACGTGGCCGTCGACCGCCAGCCCGCCGGTCCCGGTCACGCCTTTTGACATCCCCGCGCCGGCGTCGCCCAAGGCTCTCCGGCCCTTCATTGACGAGATCGACCAATGGGCCGGCTTCGCCGGGGCAGGCGACGTGTTCGCGGGACGGCTCACGTTCTTCCTCGAACGGGTCGCACCGGCCGTCGCCCGCGCAGCCGATCAGCTCCGGCCCGCCATGGAAGCGGCCGGTGTGGTCGAGGTCGCGGCAGCCAACCCGAGCTCCATCGAGGAGTTCGCCGCACTGCTGGCCGCATCACGGGTGTCCGGTATCCGGCGCACGCTGGTGCAGCACGGAGACCACCTCTTCCCCTACGACTTCTGGCTGGTCACCGAAACGCAGAACTTCGACGAGCTCGTCATCAGCGATCCCACCGTGCCCGGCGACCTGGCCCGGGACGCCGCCGCCATCGACGGGTCGGTGCCGTCGTTCGCGTCGGGCTCTCCCCGTGTGGCCGAGCTACGGCGTCAAGGAAGGAAGCAGGGGCGCGACCTCGTCGTCTACGTCCCGCCCGGGATGATCGGCGATACCGCATTCCCCGGTGACTACTTCGAAGACGCGTGGTACCACCGGTGGCACCTGCTCCTTCTCGACGCGATGGCGAGTCACCCCGACCTGCGCTTCGTGTGGAAGGGACTACCTGCCAGCGACCAGGCCTACGACCCGATGCCCGCCATCATCACGGCTCGGAACCTGCCCAACGTGGAGTACGTGGCCGAGCCGTTCCGCCGGGTGCTGCAACGGGCCGGGCGGGTCATCGTGGACTTCCCGAGCACGGCGCTCTACGAGACCGTGCACAGCGCCTGCCCCGTGCTCGGCCTCGTCTTCCCGCGCTTCGCCGACCTGCGACCGTCCGCCGCGACGCTGTTCGCCCCCATTCTCCGTGAGGCGCACAACGAAGCCGAGGCACTGGCAGCCGTCGAGGCCTTCCTCGCCGACGATGAGGACCGCTGGATCCTGCCGGCGTCCCTGCTCGACCCCCTCGTGCCGTAGGCCGGCAACTGGACGACATCTTCGCTGCGAGCGATGACCTCCGGCCTACGACGACTCGGACTGGCCCTCCGGTTCGGGCTTGCGGCCGATGGTGATGGTGTCGAACGCGACCGGCAGCGGCCAGCCGAGGGCGGCCTTCACCCGGTTCACGACCCGGCCCTTCTGACCCACGTAGTGGTCGTGGGACTCGCCCGGGTACCAGCGCCGCGGTCGGCGCTCGAGCGAGTCGCAGATGCTCGACTCGACGATGAGGCCGGCCGACTCGCTAAGGGCACGCATTCCCTCAGGGAAGATGCGCCAGCAGTCGACGGGAGCCTCGTGGTACGGCCAGGAGACGGGGTTCACGGTGATGACACGCCCGCCGGGCCGGCACACTCGGGCCAACTCCCCCATCCACCGCCAGGGCTCGCGCACGTGCTCGATCACCTGCCCGGACACGATGAGGTCGTACGAGCCGTCCGGAGCAGGGATCTCGTACGGATCGGTCATGACGAGCGTGAGATCGTCGGCCCGGCCGCCGCCCCATCGCCGGTTCCCAGTGTCGTCCAGCTCGGTGGCCAGATCGGCCGTCGACCACTCGAGCTCGGCGGACACGAGCTTGCGGTACGTCGACGGGTCGTCGTCGGGGGCGATCTCGAGGACCCGGCTCCCCACCCTGAACAAGGGCAGGGCGTACCGTTCGAAGAGCAGGATGCTGTTGTCGTGCACGGCCGTCAGTCCTTGCGCACGCGGAGCCGGAACGTCAGCTCGTCGAGGGGGAAGACCGAGCTCAGCCTGGTCTCGTAGGCCACCGGCTTGCGGTTGGCGTACCGGGCCACGAGCGATCGCAGGCCACGGGCCGGGAACCGCTCGTTGAAGGTCACTCGCTCAATCGCGAACGTGGCTCGTGAGTAGCGGTACTGATCGAAGAACGCATGGGTCGGGTCGAAGTAGGCGAACGACTCGGCGGTGAAGGTGTGGCGGTGCGTCGGATCGACGGCGGCCCATCGCGACCGGAAGTACGGCACATCGATGCGCACCAGCGCGCCGGGCCGGCCGATGCGGTGGATCTCCTCCATGGTGGCGATCACGTCGGCCAGGTGCTCGAGCACGTTGTCCAGATAGATCTCGTCGAACGAGCTGGCCTCGAACGGGTACGGGAAGGCGTCGAGGTCGTGCACGAGGTCGGGCTGGGCTGCCGGATTCGCGTCGACCCCCACTGCGCCAGGCCGCTTGTTGGTGCCGCACCCGAGGTCGAGGATGTCGGTCACGAGCTGACCTCCGTCCAGAGGTCGCGGTACTGCCCCACCACCGCGTCGCGGTCGTAGTGCTCCTCGAACCGACGGCGGCCCGCGGCACCCATCGCCTCCCGTCGCTCTGGGTCGGCCAGCACCTCGAGCACCGCGGATGCCACGGCATGTTCGTCGCCCACCGGGACCAGGCGTCCCGTCTCGCCGTCGACGACCTGCTCCTTGCTGCCCGCGACCCGCGTGGCCACCACGGCGCGGCCCGCGGCCATGGCCTCCAGTGTCACGATCGGGAAGTCCTCCTGCCCAATGGACGGAAGGACCACGACGTCGGTTGCGGCCAAGAGGTCGGCCACGTCGCGCCGATGACCCAGGAACCGCACCCGATCGCCGAAACCGAGGGCGGCCGCCAGCCGTTCGAGGCCGGCTCGCTCCGGGCCGTCACCGGCGATGAGCAGCGTCCAACTCCTCCCAGCCGCCGCTGCCAGGCCCCGGAGGAGCACCGCGTGTCCCTTCCGGCGCTCCAACCTGGCGACCACCAACGCTACGGGCGCGTCGTCGGCAACGCCGAGGGCGCGGCGGAGGGTCGACCGCCCGCCCGTGGGCGCCTTGGGCACGACCGTGTTCGGGATCACGCGCGTTTGCTCCGGCCGGATGCCCACCACCCGCTCGAGCTGGCGGGCCGCGGCGTGCGATCCGGTGACGAACGAGCTCACGCTGTCGACCACCCGCCGGTCGATCGGTCGGTCGGTCCAGCGCGATGGTCGGCGGTAGCCCAGGGCGAGGTTGTTCACGACGTACACGATTCCGGCGACGCCGGCCCGACGAGCGGCCATCGCGGCTGCGTTGCACGATATGGCACCGGGGAACCCCCCATTGTTGATGTGCACCACGTCGGGGTTCGTCTCCTCGAACAGCCGGGTGAGCCGAGGAACGTCCATGGCCAGCGCCGCCTTGCGAAGCGGCATGGCTCGGGCCACCGCGCGCACCACCGCCGACCGTCCCTCGCCGCCCGTGCCGATCGCACGCGCCTTCCACCCCGCAGGGTCCGGCAGATCGAGGGCACGGGCGGTGACGCCTGACGGGAGAGCGTCACCGAGCCCGGGGGTGTATTCGGGCCAGGACACGTACGTGAAGACAGACTCGATCCCGGGGTCGCGCTGCGCAGCGTCAAGCAGGACCATCAGCGTGGTCTCGCTGCCGCTGAACCAGTAGTTGTCGGTGTGGAAGTGGATCCTCACCCGAGGCGTCCCGACCGCAGACGTCGGCCGAGCGCCGCTGCGACGCGGGGTGCCACGAACAGGCAGAACGCCTGGGCCGCGATGACGACGGACCCCCGGAAGGCGCCGGTCGCCTCTCGCCGAGCGGCGGCCGGGTCGCCGGCGCCAGCGGCGGCATAGGCGCGCGCCAGGCGCCGGCGAGCGCGAAGCCAGCGCAGGCGACGGGACACGACGGTGCCTTCCTCCGCCGTGCGGCACGCGGGGGCGGCGGCCTCGAGCACGGCGATGTAGCGGTCATAGACCTCGGGCGCCCGGGTGAGGCTGTGGCCCGCGACTCGATACCTCACAGTGGGTGGGCCAGGGACGGCGTGCACCACCGCGCCGGCGCGGATCATGCGGATCCACAGGTCCCAGTCCTCGGCGCCCGTGAATCCGTCCCGGAAGCCGCCGGCGCGCTCATAGTCCGCTCGCGAGAACAGGGAGCCGATGAACACGAAGTTCTCCCGCAGGATCTCGACGAGCTGGCGTTCCGGCACGGGCACGGGGAACCGGTGGCGTCGGGTCTGTGTGCCCGTGCGCTCGCCCGTCCAGAGGAAGGCATCGGCGGTGACGATGCCGCCGAGCCGGCGATGCACGTCCACGAGCGAAGCCAGATGTTCGGGCAGCCAGACGTCATCGGCGTCGAGCAGCGCCACCCGCGGCGCCGTCGACAGCTCGAGTGCCCGCCGGCGGGCGGCCGCCGGTCCCGCATGGGCCTGCACCTCGGCCCGCAGCGGCAGCCGCTGCGTCCAGTCGCTGGCAACGCGCTCGGCCTCGGGGTCGTCTCCGTCCAAAACGACGACCACCTCGCGGGGCGCAATGGTCTGGCTCTCGACCGAGGCGAGCGCGTCGGCGAGGGTCGACGCCGCCCGGAACGCGGGGATCACGACGACGACATCGCTCGTGGGCGCGTCGGTCACCGCCCTCCCCCGGCGATCACGTGCCGGATGGTGCGGCCGACGATGCGGACGTCGAGGCTCAAGCTCTGGTGCCGGAGGTAATAGAACTCGTACTGCAACTTCTCCAAGGCGTCGATCTCGTCGGCGCCGTACGGGTACTTCACCTGGGCCCATCCGGTGAGGCCCGGGCGCACCAGGTGGCGCAGACCGTAGAAGGGGATCTTCTCGGTGAGCTCCTCGACGTAGCGGGGCTGCTCGGGACGAGGCCCGACGATGGAAAGATCACCCCTCGCCATGTTCCAGACCTGGGGCAGCTCGTCGATGTGGGTGATGCGCAGGATGCGTCCGAACCTGGTGATGCGGGGGTCGTCCTCCCGTGTCCACTCCGTCGGCCCCTCCGCCTGGCGCATGGTGCGAAACTTGACGATGCGGAACGGGCGGCCGCCCTTGCCCACCCGCTCCTGGACGTAGAAGAGCGGGCCCCGGTTGGCCACCAGGTTCCCGGCCAGCACGAACGGGAGGGCGACGAGCAAGAACGGCGCTCCCGCCACTGCCGCCGCCATGTCGGCGAGGCGCTTGAGCCGGGTGTAACGGAGTCGGTGGATCTCGCCGATGTCGAACATCAGCGACATGCGCTCGAGCTCGGAGATCGGCAACTTGCCGAGCCACTCGTCGTAGAAGAGCGACAGGGTGCGGATGCGCACTCCGCGCTCGTGCAGGGCGGCCGCCTGAGCGACGACCCGGTCGTCCGCCTGGGCGGCCCGGGCCAACACCACGACGGTCGCGCGCATTTCGTCCACCGCATCGAGGAGGCCGACCTCGGTGTCGCCGGGCGACATGGCCCACACGAGCGAGGCGGGCCGCTCCGGCCGCTGGCCCAGCTCCGACACGAAGGCCGCCACCTCGTCGGGCTCGGCGACGGCGACGACGCGGTCGCGCCCCTCACCGCGCTTCCGACCCCGGTGGGCGACGAAGGCGCAGAGGGCGTACCCGGGCACGAGGAAGAGGGCCGACCAGAACACGACGAACCGCGGCAGCAGGGCCGAGCCGACCAGCAGCTGCACGATCGAGATGCCGACGGCAGCGGCGGCGGTCGCCCCAACCGCCGAGAACAGCGCCTGGTAGGCGTTGCGGGGGAGGTCGGGCAGGCCCACCCCGAAGGCGGCCACGCACAGGAGCACGATGTAGGCGATCGACCACCCGAACCGGTCGGAGCCGGTGAAGTCGTAGGCCCCGATCTGCGACGCGTGGAACTTGCCCAGGCCAAGCACCGTGACGGCCGTCCCCAAGTACAGCAGCACGCGTGCCCCTCGCCGCATCTACCGACGTCCTCGCACGGCCACGGCTCCAGTCTCCCCCACCCCCACGCCCGAGTTGGGGAGACTCAGACCCCGAGCAACGGCGCGAGAAACTGGCCGGTGTAGCTCTCCGCTGTCTTGGCCACCGTCTCCGGCGTGCCCTCGACGACGACGGTGCCGCCGAGGTCACCGCCCTCGGGACCCAGGTCGATGAGCCAGTCGGCCGTCTTGATCACGTCGAGGTTGTGCTCGATCACCAGCACGGTGTTGCCTTGGTCGACCAGCCGGCCAAGGACGGTGAGCAGCTTCCTGATGTCCTCGAAGTGCAGGCCCGTAGTCGGCTCGTCGAGGATGTAGATGGTGTGGCCGGTGGAGCGCTTGGACAACTCGCTGGCCAGCTTGACCCGCTGGGCCTCACCGCCGGACAGCGTGGGCGCGGGCTGGCCGAGGCGGATGTAGCCCAGGCCCACGTCGACGATGGTCTGCATGTGGCGGGAGATGGCGGGCTGGTTCGAGAAGAACACCAGCGCCTCCTCGCACGGCATGTCGAGCACCTCGGCGATGTTCTTGCCCTTGAACGTGATGTCGAGGGTGTCGCGGTTGTAGCGGGCGCCCTTGCACACCTCGCACGGCACGTAAACGTCGGGCAGGAAGTGCATCTCGATCTTGATGGTGCCGTCGCCCGCGCACTCCTCGCAGCGCCCGCCCTTGACGTTGAAGGAGAAGCGCCCGGGCTGGTAGCCCCGGACCCGCGCCTCCTGGGTCTGGCTGAAGAGCTTGCGGATGTGGTCGAACACGCCCGTGTAGGTCGCGGGGTTGGACCGTGGCGTGCGCCCGATGGGCGACTGGTCGATGTTGATGACCTTGTCGAGCAGGTCGGCGCCCTCGATGCTCTTGTGGCGGCCGGGCACGACCTTGGAGTGGTAGATCCGCTGCATCAGTGAGCGGTAGAGGATCTCGTTGATCAGCGTCGACTTCCCTGAGCCGGACACGCCGGTGACGCCGACGAAGCACCCGAGGGGGATCTCCACGTCGATGTTCTTGAGGTTGTGCTCGCGCGCGCCGCGCACGATGATCCAGTCGTCGCCCGGCTCGCGCCGCATCTGGGGGATCGGGATGGACCGCTTGCCCGACAGGTACTGGCCCGTCATCGACCGCTTGGTCTTCTTGAGTTGGGTGAGCGACCCCGCGACCACGATCTCGCCGCCGTGCTCCCCCGCGCCCGGGCCGATGTCGACGATGTGGTCGGCGACCTGGATGGTCTCTTCGTCGTGCTCGACGACGATGACGGTGTTGCCGAGGTCGCGCAGACGGATCAGGGTGCCGATGAGGCGCTGGTTGTCCCGCTGGTGCAGCCCGATGGACGGCTCGTCGAGCACGTACAGCACGCCGACCAGGCCGCTGCCGATCTGCGAGGCGAGGCGGATGCGCTGGGCCTCGCCGCCCGCCAGCGTGGCAGCTGACCGATTGAGGCTGAGGTAGTCGAGGCCCACGTCGAGCAGGAACTGCATGCGGGCGTTGACCTCCTTCACGACCCGCTCGGCGATCATGCGGTCGCGCTCGGACAGCTCCATGTTGCGGAGGAACTCGGCGGAGCGGCCGAGGGACATGTCGCACAGCTCGAAGATGTTGGTGCCGTCCACCGTGACGGCCAGCGATAGCGGCTTGAGACGCGAGCCCTGGCAGTCGGGGCACGGCACCTCGCGCATGTAGCCCTCGTACTGCTCCCGCGTGTAGTCCGACTCGGCTTCGGAGTGCCGGCGCTGGATGTAGGGCACCACGCCCTCGTAGTGCGTGTGGTACGAGCGGGTGCGGCCGTACCGGTTGCGGTACTGCACGTGCACCTGCTTGGTGCCCGACCCGTAGAGCAGCACCTTCTGGTCGCTCTTCTTGAGCTTGCCGAAGGGCGTGCTCATCTTGAACTTGTAGGTGGTGGCCACCGCCTCCAGCACGCGGTGGAAGTACTCCCCCCGCGCGCCGGCCCACGGCGCGACTGCGCCCTCGCTCAGGGACAGTTCGGGATTGGGCACGACCAGCTCGGGGTCGACCTCGAAGCGGGTTCCGA
>JBEEFQ010000291.1:0-3870 GCA_041166245.1 Actinomycetota bacterium
CCCCCCCCCCCCCCCACTTCTCGTCGTCTGGGGTCCGGGCGCGAGCAGGCGCACAAGCCCCCGAACGACGACAGCGTCTGTCAGAGGCTGCCAGAGAAAGGTCTGGTCTTTTCGAGATGACTTGCGCACTCTGGTCGAACCAAGACTCGCGAATCCCGTTGCCCCGGACCTCGGTGGCGTCTCGCATGACTCGTGGTGGGGCGAAGGGCTGGGTGAGCAATGGTTGACGTCGCTGCTGAGCATCTCACGCGCCGGATCGAGCACCTGCTGGAGCTTCGTCTGATGGGGGTGTTCACCCCGGCCGACGCCGCGGAGCTGAGCGAGCTGTATGCAATAGAGCGCAGTTGGCGCTGCCCCGATCTCCAGAGGCGCACATTTGGCGAAGGCGGACCAGGAGCTGCGCAGGTTCTGCATCCAGCAGGCCGGTTCCAGCGGCCGGTTGCACCACCTCAACACGGAGGTACGCCGGAGCGAAAGTGTCGACTGTGCGGCGTGCCGGAACGCGAGTCACACCTCCTGCGTCTGGAGTCCTCGATGCCCACGGTGCGCCCGGAGCAGTTCGTGTGCGACGGCTGCATACGAGCGGCCGAGGTCTCGAACGACGCCGGTTTCAACTTCCAGCGCCGCCGGGGTGACAGGTCCGTCGGATAAGGGAACCGGCAGTCCACCCCAAAATCCGGATCTTCCCACTCTGGGTGGTACATGGTGACGCGTCAGCATCGCGATGGACCGACGCAGGTCCACCACCGAGGCACCCATCAGGTCCGGGTGCGCTCGCCACGGCGGGGTCCCGGCCTGGCGGCACTGTCATCGGCCTGCGGCCCTGCGGTTTTCAAGACCCGCAGACGCTTCTCACCCTGCTCGGTACCGAGCGAGGTGGAGGCTGATGACGACGTCAAGCTAATCGCTCGAGTGCCCCCAGGTGACCGCACCCGATCATGGCCTTGTCGGTTCTGTGTCTCGGTACTCCTCGTAGCACGCCCGGTGGAACTCGCCGGGCGCACCCAGGAGCGAGACGTGGAGCTCCTGCTCGGCCCTGCTCTCGAAGGGCTCTTTGCACCACGTGCACAGGCGGGCTCGGGCTGTAGGCACCTCGCCAGACGATCCTTGGCTGCGCTTCATCGGTTTCCCGGCTCCATCTCGTCGTGCACGTGTGCGAGGCCGGGGTCCGGGGCGACGCGCCGGGCGATGCGCCCGTGCACACTGAGCGTACGCCCCCGCTCGGTGTCCGGGGCCTGAGAGGCTTGCGCTTTCCGGCAAATGCGTCATGCTGGAGGTGAGACAACGCAGCGTTGCCCCGGACCCCGGTGGCGCCCCGCCTAGGCAGAGGAGCGCCATGACGACGGTCGAGCGACGCCACGAGGAGGTCGACAGTGGCCACCTCGCCGTACTCGGTCACAGGCTGCTCGGTTCGGCTGCGGTGGTGACGGGAGCGCTCGCGACACTTCGCGACGGGAACGGGTCGATCTCGACAGCGCAGCACGACCTGCTCGACGGAGAGGTCGAGCGGAACCTCGCGTCGATCACCGCGGTCGCCCGGATGCTCATCCAGGGTGCGGTCCTCGGCGAGGCCACGCGGGAGTTCTGCGCCCAGTGCTACGGCAGGGAGAGCGTATGGATTGACGGCAAGACCGTCCCGTGCACGTGCCTTACCTGGCCTCGTCTCGTTGAGCTCGGCGCGGAGGTCCGCGGCGGTGCTGCGGAGCCAGGACAACTCGACCGATGACACGGCAGCGGCAGGCAGCGTTCTAGATGCTCACCATCGTGGTCGTCTGCGGCCTGACATGGATGGTTTGCTCGGCAATCACCGCCTTGCTCGTCGGCCGGTGGATCGAGGGATCCACCCGCGTCGTCGCGGAGACGTGGTCGACTGGCGCGCGGCGTTATCCCTGAGCCCCTGCGTTGCGATGCGTCAGTCCGGAGGTGCGTCGGCCGCGCGGACGACGATGGCGGCGAGAAGTAGAGCTCCAGCGGTGTGGCGGCCGGCGATCCGCGTCCGGTCTTGTCAGCGCGGTCCTTGACGAATTGATCGTGCTCGGCATCCTTTGCACACGTTTCTTGACGAGGATGTCGAACGACCGTGTGTTGGATCCGGGAGGCCGTCGCGCCGAACGGTTCCCGCGCGGGCGCGGGGGCCGCTGGCGCTCTTCGGCGCGATCCTGCTGCTGGGATTGACCATCGATGGGGGGTGGTCCGCGTACGGCGAGCCAGGGCGGCCCGCTCGGCCAGCCACCGTGAGCACGCAACTCCTGAGTCATCCTGCGCCGGAGCGGGTTCCCGCAACGCTGGCCTTCGCAGGTGACGTTCACTTCGAGGGTGGGTTGGCAACCCGGCTGGCGACGGAGCCGTCAACCGTCCTCGCTGAAGTTGCCCCCGTCCTCCAAGCGGCCGACCTAGCCGTGGTCAATCTCGAGACCGCTCTCACCGACCGCGGGCGGCCCGAGTCGAAGCGGTTCACGTTCCGCGCCCCGTCGTCGGCCCTGGTGGCGTTGAGCGGGGCGGGCATCGACGTGGCGAGTATGGCCAACAACCATGGCCTGGACTACGGCGCCGAGGGCTTGTCGGACACCCTCGCCGCGAGACGAGAGGCTCCGCTCGGGGTGGTCGGCATCGGCGCCACCGCCGCCGACGCGCTCGCTCCGTTCCGCACGACGATCAACGGTTGGCGCATCAGCGTCATCGCCGCGACCGACGTGCTCGACGGCCCGCTCGAGGCGCGGTGGGCGGCGACGGGCTCGCAGCCAGGCGTCGCGTCGGCAAAGCGCTCGGCGGATCTCGAGGCCGCCGTCAGCGCCGCCCGCGCTGAGAGCGACACGGTCGTGGTCGTCCTGCACTGGGGCGTCGAGGGGGCGAGCTGTCCGACCGAACGACAGCGCGACCTCGCCCGTGCGCTCACCACCGCGGGGGCGGACGTCATCGTCGGCTCCCATGCCCATCGCCTGCAGGGTGCAGGTCGACTCGGCGGCGCGTTCGTCGCATACGGCCTGGGCAACTTCGCCTTCAGCGCCTCGTCGCCGGGCGCAGCCGCGACCGGTGTCCTCCGGCTGTCGGTCGCGGGCCGGCGTGTCGTCAGCTACGAGTGGGTGCCGGCCCACATCGTCGGGGCCGCGCCGCAACCGTTGCAGGGGGACTCGGCCGCCCGGGCCCTCTCTGCATGGCACGGCTTGCGGACGTGCACGGGCCTTGACCCGTGACACCCAGCAGGACCGATCGTCTCAGCGTCGGTTGGCGAAGTACTTCTTGTAGGCCTCGGCGGAGGCGGCCAGCGCGGGGTCGGCATCGAGCTTGGGCTGCATCTTCTTCCACGCCTCCTCACGCTTGGCGGGGAAGTACTCCGTAGGCCAGTACCCCTCATGCGGGCGGTACCCCTTGAGCACCCGGCGGGCGACGGTGGCCTTGTGCACCTCGTCGACGCCGTCGGCGATGCCCATGGTGGGCGCGGCGGCGTACATGGCCTGGATGGGTGTGAGGTCGGTGGTGCCGAGCGAGCCGAGGATGTGCAGGGCGTTGAACGACACCTCGCGCAGCACCTTTGCCATCGTGTACTTGACGGCGGCGATGTCGGTGCGGGCCTCGGCGGTGCTGGTGTTGTCGATCTTCCAGGCCGTCTCGAGCACGAAGAGGCGGAGCATGCGGATCTGGGCGTAGGAGTCGGCGATCTTCTCCTGGACCATCTGGTGCTCGGCGATGATCTTGCCGTGCGACTCGCGTGACAGGGCCCGCTCGCACATCATGTCGAAGGCCAGGTTGCACTGGGCGATCGTGCGCATGGCGTGGTGGATGCGCCCACCACCGAGGCGGCGCTGGGCCAGCACCTTGGCGCCATCCTCAGGACCGAGCAGGTGGTCGAGGGGGATGCGGACGTCGTTG
>JBEEFQ010000292.1:0-7352 GCA_041166245.1 Actinomycetota bacterium
TCGAGCGACGGATGGCCGAGGGCCTCACGAAGAAGGAAGCGATGCGCTGCCTCAAGCGCTACGTCGCCCGCGAGGTCTTCAACCACTTACCTCGCGAACGACTGGCTTGACAGCCCTAGGAGCATCAATATGCGCTCCAACGCCGCCCCCACCGATGCCGCCGACCGGCGGAACTGGCAGCCCAATAGGGGAAGGATTGAGATGACGCCCAACGAGATGCAGCAGTTGTTCCGACAGCATCGGGAGGCCGAGGCCCGCCGGGATTACGACGCTGTGATCGAAACATTCACAGAGGATTGCTACCTGGCGACCATTGCATTGGGGCGTCGCAGCGAAGGCCGAGAGGCCGCCCGGGCCGCATACGTGGCGTACTTCACCGCGTTCCCGGACCTGACGCCTGAAGACCACGGCTTCGCCTTCGGCGACGATGTCCTGGTCTCGTGGGGGGCGCTTCAGGGGACGAGCGCGGGCGAATGGCTAGGCGTCGCCCCCAGCAGCGGGACATTCCGTGTGCCGTTCACGAACGTGACCGAGTTCCGGGACGGTCGCATGAAGGGTGAAAGCATCTACTTTGACCTTGCGACCCTTTGCGAACAGGCAGACCTTCCGCTGGCGGAGATTCGGGCAGCGGCTGCGGGCCGCTGACGCGTCCCTCCTCAGGTCTCGGCCCTTCCATCTCCAGTCACCGATTGACGGGGAACGCGGTGGCGAACGCATGGCTAGATGGGCTGGTCGCCTACCACGGCTGGGACCGAGAGTCGCCAATGTTCCGAGCGTGGATGTAGCGCATAGGTGCCGATACCGAGCGACTGCGGCACCATAGGAGGGTGCGCAACAGGATCGTCCAGGGCGACGACTACTCCGTTCTCCCTGTCCCGATCGTGCTCCTCGGGCGAGGCATCCGACGCCTATTCGGCAAGGCGGGCGGCAGTGCCCCCCGCGGCCGCGTGTACGAGGTGGTGTCTCGGCCCGACGGTGACCGCGTCCTCGTGACCGCTGGTCCGCACGGCAGAGGCACTCTCGACCGCCCAGGCAAGTGGATGGTGGAGGCGACTCCATTCCCTCCCGTCCGAGTTGTGGCCAAGTGGTACCGGCGGGATCTTGGCGGCGATGAGGCTGTGAGCCTCGCCACATTGGTGATCGACAGGGTGCAGTCCGGGCAATGGCGTCCCGGTGACGGCGAACCTGATGCGGACGACCGCGCATAAGTGCCGCTACCGAGCGGGTTGCGGTCGGACCATCCTGTAGCAGTGGTGCGACCCCAGATGCGGCACGTCAGCGCGGCTCACTAGGCGCACAGAGCGAGGCTCAGTCACCGCCTGAAGAGCGGTTCGGAAGGGCGCTTCGCAACCGGTGTTCGAGCGGGTCGAGCCGGGCGCGCACATAGAAGACGAGCCAGAAGACCACGAAGCCCATGATCGGCCACCCGACGAACGAGCGCACCGCAACAAACTCGACCGCCGATGTTCCAAGGAGATGCGACGCCTCCCACATCGAGACCGCGAGATGGCAAACACCCCAGCCCATCGTGACGTGAGTAGCCACCCGGCGATACAGGGGATGGGTCACGACGTCGGACTCGTAGTGCTTGACCAGGGGAATGGCGTGGACAGCGACCGGCGACCGCGTAAAGGCCGTTCCGAGGACGGCGAGGGCGAAGGCAGCACTCGCGACGACGCCGATTCCGAAATAGACGTCGTCTGAGCGGGTGGCAACGCTGACCAAGCCACGGAAGACGACGAAGCCGAGCGACACGGGCAGCACCCATCCGACTCGCTCACCCCTCCAGTGCCGCTCCAACACGAGCCCGGTGGCCACGACGGTTGCGGCCACGATGGCTGCCACGACGCTTGCCCAACGATCAACCGCCAGGAACGTGACCGTCGGCGCCATGGACGCGATGATCCAGCCTCGTCGAGGACGCATGTTGCGAGTCATCCACGCTGGCAGCGACGGCGCGTCCGTGTCATCCATGTCTGACCAGGGTAGGTGTGAGTGAACATCAGTCGGCGGGCTGCCGGCGCCGTAGTGCCAACGGTGATTCGCCACAGCGGCTAGCGCGGGTGCGACTGATTCGGCGATCTGCTTGCAGCCGAGTCTGCCGAGAGGTGTCACAGAACGCCCGGCCCCAGCGCACCGCGGAGGGTGCCCTCGAACGCCAGATCAGGGAGCGCATAGGTGCCGCTACCGGGCACCTGACTGGTCGCCCGGCGTCCGGCAAGATGCGCTAGTTGTGCCTCTCATGGACGTTGGTGACGGGATCCACCGACGCGAAGACCTCCGGGGCTACGTGTGCAGCTGTCGAAGGCACGCACACAACCCGGAGGTCCTCGTGGTTCACCGTAACGCTCCCCTGACGCCCCACGGTCGACTGCTGCTGTGCAGGCGCATCGAATCGGGCACTCCCATTGCCCACGTCGCTGAGGCCATGAACATCTCGCGACGCTGCGCCAGCAAGTGGTGGCACCGATACCTCGAGGACGGGATCGACGGGCTCGAGGACCGCTCCAGCCGGCCTCGGAACTCGCCGACCCAGACCCGGGCCCACATCGAGGCGAGGATCGTGCGGATCAGGGTCACCGACAAGGCCGGCCCCGACCGCATCGGCGCTCGACTCGGGGTGCCCCCATCGACGGTCTACGCCGTGCTGCGCCGCCGGCGCTTGAGCCAGCTGCGTCATCTCGACCGGCCCACCGGCCAGGTCATTCGTCGCTACGAGCGATCGCGACCGGGTGAGCTGGTTCACCTGGACGTGAAAAAGCTGGGCCGGATCCCCGCCGGTGGTGGTCACCGGGTCATCGGTCGCCAGGCGGGCGACCACAAGCGCATTCGCCGCAAGGGCGTGGGCTACGCCTATCTCCACAGCGCCATCGATGACCACAGTCGGGTCGCCTACACCGAGGTGCTCGGTGACGAGAAGGGGGTCACCGCCGCCGGGTTCTGGCGCCGAGCTGAAGCATGGTTCCGGGCTCGGGGCATCACCGTCGAACGGGTGCTGACCGACAACGGCAGCTGTTATCGCAGCCCCATCTTCAGAGCGCTGCTTGTCGACCAAGGCGTCGAACACCGCTGGTGTCGGCCCTACCGGCCCCAGACAAACGGCAAGGTCGAACGCTTTCATCGCACGTTGCTCGACGAATGGGCCTACGTCCGGCCCTATGCCCGAGAGAGCGATCGGACACGGGCACTTGCTGCCTGGCTGCATCGCTATAACCATCACCGAGTGCACACCGCCATCGGCGGTCCTCCGTTGAGCCGCGTCACCAATCTCCCTGAGGAGCACAGCTAGTGGCGAGCCAGACAGAGCGCGGAGGGCCAGCGTGCCGAGTGGATTGAGCAATGGGGATGTCGTTCGCCGGTTTTACGCGAGCTGGAATGACGGGGACATCGACTTCGCGGAGCTGGTTGCAGAGGACATCGTCAACCACCAGCCCGAGGTCGAACCGGAACGCGGACGCCGCCCGTTCGCGGCAGCCATCGCGCAGGTTATGGCTGCTGTTCCGGATTCGCAGTGGACGATCGACGACCTTCTAGCTGACGGCGACCAGGTCGCAGTGAGGACCACGTGGTCCGGGACATATGGCGCGCCGCAGTTCCGCGGACGATCGATCCCGGGACCGGGCCGCTTCTCGGCCGAGCACATCCACATCTACCGGGTCGTCGATGGAAAGCTGGCCGAGCATTGGGTCGTCCGTGACGATCTAACGATGTTGCGTCAGCTAGGTGCATTGGACTGACTCCGAGTTGCTGGTGCAATCGCGGCAGCGTGCACTTGCGAAGTACCGGTGCCCATAGGTGCCGATGCAGAGCGCCTGACACGTTGCCGGGCGTCGGTCATCGGGTGTTGGGACCGTGCTGGATATCCCGGTGGTCGTTCTCTTCATGAAGCCGCGCTGCCGAGCGGTGCGATCGACCTTGTCGTCGCGAACCTGTGCAGAGAACGACCGGTGATCGCGGCGGATCTGTCCGGATTCGACCGGCCGTTCTCTGCACAGGTCGGAGGCCCTTGCTCGTCGTCGGTTCGCTCCCGGAGTCCGCGCAGTCCCATTTGTTCCCGAACGGTTCCGCGGAACCGTTCGCGGACAATTCCGACGACGGACCTGATTGCTGGCTTAGGGCACGTCGAGCAGGGCGTCGAGCACGGCCAGCACGAAGGGTTCGCCGTAGCCCACCGACTCCTCGTAGCCCTCGCCGAAGGGCTGGGGCAGGTAGCCCTGCCAGACCGGTGAGAGTCCGGCCAGCAGCACCCGGTCGGGGCGGGAGTCGTCGACGGCCCTGCCGAAGGCGCAGAACGCCTCGCCGGGGATGGACACGAGCCGCACGTCGCCGACGGCCCACTCGACCAGCTCCACCGCCATCGGTCCGTCCGTGCCCAGCAGCATCGTCAGCGGCGTCGTCCCCAGCGGCGCGTCGATCACCCGGCGGGCGACGACGCGCACGCCGTCCGGCACCGGTTCGGCGTCGGGCATGACCGCCAGGGTGGCGGCCGCCACCTCCTCACCCAACCCCTGGGCCTCGTCGAAGTCACCGTGCTCGTCGGGGTGATCGTGGGGGCGGGGGTTCACGTCGCCGAGGGCGCCCGAGAGCAGGACTGCCGTGCCGCCTCCCTCAGCCTCGACGGCGCCCCGGAACGGACCGACCCAGTCGGTCGACACCGCCAGGCACGCGGGCCCGAGCGCGACGGGGTGGATGGCGATGTTGGCGACGCATCCGACTCGTGAGCCGTCGTACCGTCGCGCGTCGAGCACCGCGAACGACGGGTCATAGGGGAGTCCGCGGCGGTTGATCGACAGGCCGTCAGGCAGCGGTGCTCGGACGTAGTGGAGCGTCACCTTCTCGGCGCTGTCGCGCGCCGCGACCGCCGCGGCCACGCACCCTTCCACCAACGTTCGGTCGTAGCCGTCCGGTGTCGGCCACCCGAGTCGGTCGGTGCCGGCGATGGCGCTGGGGCCGGCGTGCGTGTGTGTGCAGGCGGTCAGCACCGCCTCACGACCGAGGCCGAGGGCGGCGCCGACCGCGTCGCGGACGGGATCGGCGAACTCCTTCGACATGCCGAGCAGGTCGCAGACGACGAGGCAAAGGGCCGTCTCGTCGTCGCCCAGCCACACCGCCCGCGCCTCGAGGTTGTCGTGCACGCGCGTCGCCGGGTCGTGGCGGTCGCCGAAGCCGGCGAGCTGCACCGGTACCGGCGGCGTGATCACTGCATGACCGAAGCCGGCGAGAGTCATCGAACGGGGACCGCTCTTCCTGACGCGGCCGCTTCATAGGCGGCGCAGACGATGGCGACCGCGGCCCGGCCGTCGGCTGCGGTGACCGCCGGCAGCTCATCCTGCTCAATGGCGCGCACGAAGGCGGCGTATGGATCGTCGGCCGCCGCCGGCACCTCGAGGCGCTCGGGTTCGCCGCCGTCGCCGGGGAGCAGCGTCGGAGGTGTGCGCCCGTCGAGGTGCACGGTGGCCTCGGTGCCGAGCACCGTGAGCTGCAGGTCAGGGCCGGGACGGGCGATCCAGCTGGCGTGCAACGTGCCGGTCGCGCCGCCGGCGAATCGAAGGAGCGCCGTACCCGCGTCCTCCACCCCCGGCGTGCCGCCCTGGACGGAGGCCGACACGTCGACCACGTCGTCGTGCACGACAGCACGGAGCAGATCGGCCATGTGCACGCCGAGGTCGAGCAGCGCGCCGCCACCCGACTGCGCCCGGTCGCGGAACCAGGTCGCTTCCGGCGCCCACCCCTCGGGGCCGCCGTGGCCGAAGGCGGCGCGCACGGCGACGGGTGTCCCGATGACGCCGTTGGCGACGGCCTGTCGCATGGCGACGAGCGGCGGGGCGAAGCGCAGGTTGTGGGCGGGCATGAGCAGGACGCCGGCTGCGTCGGCCGACGCGATCATCTGGTCGACCTCGTCGACCGTGCACGCCAGCGGCTTCTCCACCAGCACGTGCTTGCCTGCGGCGGCCGCGGTCACCGCCATCTCGACGTGCAGCCGGTTGGGCGTGCAGATGTCGACCGCGTCGACGTCGTCCCTCCCGACCACAGCTCGCCAGTCGTCGGTGGCGTGGCCGCTGCCCCATTCCTCGGCGGCGGCCTCGGCCGAAGCGAGCGATCGGCTGGCGAAGGCCACCACGTCGGCGCCCGCCGCTTTGAGCGCGGGCAGGTGGACCCGCCGGGCGATGGCCCCGCAACCGACCACGGTCATGCGCAGTGTCATGCGAGCAGGTGAGACGCGACCTTGGCGATGGCGGTGGCGGCGTCGGCGCAGTCCTGCTCGTCGTAGGCCACACCCACGCCGACGGTGATGGCCCGAGCGGCCAGGTCCTCGGTGCTGGGGCACATCCCCATGCGGTACTCGACGTGGCACGGGTGCTCGGCACAGTGCCACGGGCCGCCCTTGTTCGACGCGGTCCGCCGATCGAGGACGGCGGGGGCCGCGTACACGGGCTGTCCGCCGTACATGCGCGTCGACGGCACGCCCTCGGCGAGCAGCGCCTTCACGAAGCGCTGGGCGATGTCGGCCGACGGTGCGAACCAGGTGATGCTGGAACCGCCGTCGCCATCTGGGTCGGGCCGGTGACGCCGGTCCAGGCCGGCAACGTCGCCGAGCTGGTCGAGGATGCGGGCCTTGTTCGCGCGCAGCCCTTCGAGGATGCGGGGCAGGCGGCCGAGCTGCACACCGGCGATGGCGGCCGCCAGCTCGGTCATGCGCAGGTTCTCGCCGACGAAGGGCTCGGCTAGCTCCTCGCCCCGCCCCCCGCCGTGGCTGGTGAAGAACTGCCCGCCCTGGTCCTGGTATCGCGCCGCGCGCAAGTACAGGCGTTCGTCGTCACTCACCAGGACGCCGCCTTCGCCCGAGGTGATGTTCTTCTCCAGCTGGAGCGAGAAGGCTCCCATGGCCCCGAACGTGCCGAGCGCCTTCCCCCTGTAGGTCGCGCCCATCGACTGGGCCGCGTCCTCGAGCACGGCGAGGCCGTGGCGGGTCGTGACGTCGAGCAGCGGATCGAGATCGCACGCCACGTTCTCGATGTGCACCGGGATCACTGCGGCAGTGCGGGGCGACACCTTGGCGGCCACGTCGGCCGCGTCGATGCCGAGGGACGCGTCGACCTCGGCGAACACCGGCACCGCGCCGGCGATCACGACCGCGTTCACGGTGGCCACGAAGGTGTAGGCGGGCACGATGACCTCGTCGCCGCACCCGATGCCCAGCGCCGCCAGCGCGGTGCGCAGCGCGGCCGTGCCGCTGGAGGTGGCGACGGCGTGGGCGCTTCCGAGGGTGTCGGCCAGCGCCCGCTCGAAGGCGGCCGTGCGGCCCAAGAGGTTGGGGCCGTAGTAGCGGAACAGCGACTTGCTCTCGAGCA
>JBEEFQ010000293.1:0-6043 GCA_041166245.1 Actinomycetota bacterium
GCGGTGGTGCGCTGGGTACGAGAGGCGGCCGAGCACCACTACCCGCAACCGGGCCTGGTCTGCATCGAGAACACCCACATGCCAGCCGACGGCAGGCCGTGGTCGCTCGACGCTCTGCACGCGGTCACGAAGGCGGCCGGCGATCTGTCAGTCCACATGGACGGGGCCCGGCTGTTCAACGCCGAAGTAGCCACTGGGATCTCCGCAGCGGACTACTGCGCGCTCGTGACCACCGTGATGTGTTGCCTCTCCAAGGGCCTCTGTGCGCCGGTGGGGTCGGTGCTGGCGGGACCGGCTGACGTCATCGCCGCGGCTCGGGAGGAGCGCCAGCGCCTCGGCGGCGGCATGCGGCAGGCGGGCGTCATCGCCGCCGCCGGGCTGCTCGCCCTCGACACCATGGTGGAGCGCCTTGCTGACGACCACGCCCGCGCCCGCCGGATGGCCGAAGCGGTTGCCGAACGCTGGCCTGACGCGGGCTTCGACCCGGATCAGAGCGTGACCAACATGGTGATCTTCGGCCACCCCGACCCGGGGCGGCTGCTGGACCACCTGCGGTCAGAGGGTGTGCTGGCCGGCACGATCGCACCGGGTGTGGTGCGGCTCGTCACCCATCACGACGTCGACGACGACGGGGTCGATCGGACCTGCAAGGCGCTGGCGGCCGCACCGGTCTGAGTCGAACCGTCTGCCGGCGCGTAGGCCACCGTCGGACGAGCTCGACCCCGCAGCGGGAAGGTGCCGACCTCCACCCAGTTCGACGCCTCCGCGCCTGAGGCCCGAACGGCGGACTCGCTGGCGAGCACGCGAGACGGGTGCTGCTTGGCCTCCTCGGTCAGGCGGGCGGCCTCGTTCACCGGGTCGCCGATGACGGTGTACTCGTAGCGCTGCTCGGCTCCGACGTTGCCGGCGACCACCGGGCCCGACGAGACGCCGATGCCGGCCGGGAGCTTGTCCTGCAGGGCGGTTGCGAGCGTCCGAGCGGACCGCAGTGCCCGGGCCGCGTGATCGGGCTGGTCGGCGGGCGCACCGAACACGCACAGGGCGCCGTCGCCTTCGAACTTGTTGACCCAGCCGGCCTCGGCGGCAACGGTGCGAACCACCGTTCCGAAGAAGTCGTTGAGCAGGCTCACGACCTCGTCAGGCGACCGCTCCTGGGCGATGGCAGTCGAGCCCACCAGGTCCACGAACAGCACGCTGGCCGCCCGTTGCTCGCCCCCGAGCCCGGCCGACTGTTCGACAGCCTGACGCGCCACCTCCTCACCGACGTGGCGCCCGAAGAGATCACGGAGCTGCTCGCGCTCGCGCAGCCCGGACGCCATGCGGTTGAAGCCGGCCTGGAGCATCCCGATCTCGCCGCCGTCGTCAACGGGCACCGTGGTGGCGAGGGCACCCGCTTCGACCCGCTCCAGGCCGGACCGGACGCTGTCGATCGGCTCGGCGACTGACTTGGCCGCGACGGCGACGAATATGCCACCGGCGACGATGCCGATCACGGCAAGGAGCACGATCGGCACGAACAGGTTGGTGCGATCCGCAGCCGGCGTGAGTGGAGCGAGCGCGATCCCGAAGAGCGGAACCGCCGATCCCAGCGCCCAGCTCAGCATCAGTCGCGGGGTGATTCCGAGCGTGGTCGGTCGCGTGGGCGGCTCGCCTTCGAGCACGCGCGCGAACACGGGGCGCATGAACCGCTCGGTCAGCAGGAAGCAGATTGCCGCGCACGCCAGTCCCGAGAGGAGCGTGCCCGCGATCGCCTGCATCACCTCGCGTCCCGTGCTCCCCTGGGTGGCATTGAGCACGGCGAACACTGCCGCAGCCATGAGCCAGCCGACGAAGCTGAGCATGCCCAGCCGGGCCGGCGTCAAGAGCGCGGACCGCCGCACTGTGGGATCGGGGGTGTCGTCGCCTGCCAGCCACCGCTCGACGGGGCGGAAAGCGGCCGCGCCTGCGAGGTAGCCGGTGGGCCCGATCACGGCGAGGAAGGCCAAGAAGACCATGAAGGACTCGTGGCTCTCGTTGTTGGTCAGCGCTTCAGTGACCGACTGCTCGCGAGCGGCGGCCAGCACCCAGAAATAGGCCCACACCAGCACGGCGCCGATCAGGTTCGACAGTCCGAACCGGGCCAGCAACAACAGCCGGAACTGCTTCGCCTCCTCGACCCGATCGGAGCCGTCGGTCACCACACGACGCTACCGCTACGGTGCCTTCGCATGGCCGAGCGCGTCGACGAAGTCCCGGCGAGCGCGCTTGCCATCTATGCCCATCCCGACGATCCCGAGGTCTCGTGCGGCGGGACGTTGGCCCGTTGGGCGAGCGCCGGGAGCTCGGTGCACGTCGTGGTCTGCACCCAGGGCGACAAGGGCAGCTCCGACCCGTCGGTGCGGCCCGCGGAGCTCGCCGAGCGGCGCGCCAAGGAGATGGCGGCAGCCGCAGATGTGCTCGGGCTCGTCGGCCACCACGCCCTCGGTCACCCCGACGGCGAGATCGAGAACACCGTCGAGCTGCGGGGCGAGCTCGTCGCCCTCATTCGTCGCATCCGTCCCGAGGCCGTTGTCTGCCCTGACCCCACCGCTGTGTTCTTCGGCCCCAGTTACTTCAACCACCACGACCACCGCGTGGTCGGATGGGCCGCCCTCGACGCGGTGAGCCCGGCCGCCGCCCAACCTCATTACTTCCCGGAGACGGGTGAGGCCCACTCGGTCGGCACGGTGTTCCTGTCGGGCACACTGGAGCCGGACGTGTGGGTGGACATCTCCGAGACGGTCGAGCGCAAGGCCCAGGCCCTGCTTTGTCACGAGAGTCAGATCGACGAGACGGCCGAGTGGCTGCGGACCGTCGTCCGCGAGCGCGCCGAGGAAGCCGGGAGGCAGGCGGGCGTGGCTTGTGCCGAGGGCTTCCGCCTCTTCAGACCCGCGGGCTGACTGCGCTCAGGGGTCCTGCTCGGACTGCACGCGCCGCCACTCGCCCATGGCTCGCAGCACGAGGACGGAGACGACCGCCACGCCGCCCGCGGCGAACATCGCACCCCCGACCGCGCCGATGCCTTGGGCGGTTCCGCAGTTGCCGTCGCAGGTGAGGTGCACGAACGAGCTGCCGATGAGGCCGCCCGCGATGCCCGCGACGAGGATGGCGACGAAGGCGAGCCAACGAGCCCGCACCGAGGGCAGCGCCGAGAGGCGTCGGTCGTCGGGCACGGGCGGCATCGTACGCTGCTCGGGTGCGGGCTCTCATCGTGCTGCCGACATACCAGGAGGCGACCAACATCGTCACCGTGCTGCAGCGCATCCGCAGCGCGGTCCCGGCCGTTGATGTCCTCGTGGTGGATGACAACAGCCCGGACGGCACCGCTGATCTCGCCGAAGGGGCGGGTCGCGAGCTGGGAGCCATCGCCGTGCTGCGGCGGCCGGGCAAAGCGGGGCTCGGATCCGCCTACCGAGCCGGCTTCTCCCACGGCCTCGACGCGGGGATGGACGTGCTCGTCGAGATGGACGCCGACCTGTCGCACGACCCGTCGGACCTGCCCCGGCTGCTGCGTCCCGCCCTTGCGAATCAGGCCGATCTCGTCATCGGCTCGCGCTATGTCGCCGGCGGCTCCATTCCCGAGTGGCCGATCCACCGGCGGGCGCTGTCGCGGTGGGGCAACCGCTACGCGGCGGCCATGCTCAGGCTCGACGTGGGCGACGTGACCGCCGGGTTCCGCGCGTACCGGGCGGACATCCTGCGCAAGATCGACCTGGAGACGGTGAGCACCGACGGTTACGGGTTCCAGATCGACATGACGTACCGCGTGGCGAGGATCGACGGTCGCATCGTCGAGCTGCCGGTCCACTTCAGCGACCGCATGCGCGGCACGTCGAAGATGTCGAGCCGGATCATCGTGGAGGCGTTGACCGCCGTCACGTGGTGGGGGATCAGGGACAGGCTGAAGCGGAGCGCTACGTGAGGTCAGCCAGCGCGTTGGCGACCGGCTCGAGGATGGCTGGCGTGTGGGGCGGGGGCAGGTAGACGATCCCCATGTCGAGTCCCGCTTCCGCGTAGGCGGTGGCCATGTCGACGAGCGGGCCCGTGTCCCCGCTCGGGTCGAGACGTAGGTGGGTCGAGGTCATGATCTCGGCCGGGTCCCGGCCCAGGTCGGCGCAGTGTTCGTCGAGGATCTTGCGCTTGCGAGCGAACTCGTCGACCGGTCCGCCGGGGTAGTTCCAGTGCTGGGCGAAGCGGGCCACCGATCGCAGCGTGCGCTTCTCGCCGCCACCCCCGATGACGATGGGCGGGTGGGGGCGCTGCACCGGCTTCGGCTCGCACCGCGCCTGTTGCAGCCGGTAATGCTGACCTTCGAAGTCGGTGGTCGTGTTGGTCAGCAGGCCGACGATCACCTCGCACGCTTCGTCGAACATGTCGAACCGCTGCTTCAACGGCGGGAGGTCGATGCCATATCCATCGCACTCCTCCTGGTTCCATCCTGCGCCGATGCCGAGCTCGAGGCGGCCGTCGGACACGATGTCGAGCGTGGCCGCCATGTTGGCCAGCACGGCCGGGTGGCGGTACACGTTCCCCGTGACCAGCACGCCCACGCGGAGCCGTGATGTGGCCTGGGCCAGCGCCGTCAGCGTGACCCACCCCTCGAGGCACGGCCCGGTGGAGTCGGAGAAGATCGGATAGAAGTGGTCGAAGGTCCAGCCCGACTCGTAGAACTCGATGTCGTCGGCGGCCCGCCACACAGCGAGCATGTCTGCCCAGGTCGTGTCCTGGGGGGAGGTCTTGAAGGCGAAGCGCATATCCGATCGTACGGCGCTGGCGGCGGTTGTCGCTGTGGTGACGACGGGGGTGCTGCCCGCGTTCCTGACGGGCGCGCTCAGCGTGCAGATGCGTCGGGATCTCCACTTCGGTGAGTCGGCCCTCGGCGCCGCGGTCGCGGGGTTCTTCATCGGCGCCGCCCTCACCTCCGCCTTGCTGGGCCGAGCGGCCGAGCGCCTCGGCCCCGAGCTCTCGATGCGCCTCAGCGCCAGTCTCAGTGCGGTGTCGCTGGTGGCCGTTGCTGTCGGCGCCCGATCGTTCACCTCCCTGGCGGTGGTGCTGACGATCGGCGGCGTCGCCAACGCTCTCAGCCAGCCGGCCGCCAACCTCTTCATCGCCCGTCGGGTGAACCCGGCCCGCCTCGGCATCGCCCTTGCGGTCAAGCAGGGATCGGTGGTGGGTGGTGCCCTGCTCGGTGGGCTCGCCGTGCCCGCCATCGCCCTGACCGTGGGCTGGCGCTGGGCGTTCGTCGCGGGGGCGGCGCTGGCCGTCGTGGGAGCCGTCGCCATCCCTGCAGGCCCCGACCGGTCGCAGTCCCGGGCGCGGGCCCGGGTCGACAGGGCGGGCGACACCGAGTGGCGTTCGCTGGTGGTGCTGGCCGTCGGGGTGGGGCTCGGCGCGTCGGCGGCGGGAACCCTGGGCACGTTCTTCGTGCACGCAGGCGTCCACGCTGGCATCAGCGAGGGAGGCGCGGGACTGCTGGCCGCGGTCGGGAGCGCCAGCGTCATCGCCGTCCGCCTCCTCGCCGGGGCCCGCGCCGACCGCCGCCAGGGAGGCAATCTCACGGTCGTCGCCACCATGCTCGTCCTCGGCGCCGTCGGCTACCTGCTGTACGCGACCGAGGCCAAGGTCATGCTCATCGCCGCCCTGCCCCTCACCTTTGCCGCAGGGTGGGGGTGGCCCGGGCTGTTCAACCTGGCCATCGTGCGGGCCAACCCCCAGGCGCCAGGTCTGGCGTCGGGCGTGACCCAGACGGGCACCTACATCGGCGCGGTCGCGGGGCCGCTGCTGTTCGGCACGCTGGCCGAGAACCGCTCCTACGCGGCGGCGTGGACCCTCGCCGCCGCGTCGTCACTGGCAGCGGCGGGCGCCATGGTCCTCGGCCGCCACCTGCTGAGGCGACAGCGCCTCCGCGCCGAGGAGCTCGCCGTCGACGGCAACTGAAACAGCTCGCGGCGACGTCGGCCACTGTCGCGCCGGTGGCCTGCACGAGGGCCGCAGGATTGGACGCGAATTTGACGTGGGGCATGCC
>JBEEFQ010000294.1:0-9906 GCA_041166245.1 Actinomycetota bacterium
CGGACAGCTTCGACTGCTCGGGGCTCACCAGCTTCGCCTGGCGGGCCGGAGGGCGATCACTTCCCCACTCGTCGCGCGCGCAGTGGAGCGCCACCACCCGAGTCGCCATCAGCGCGCTGCAGCCAGGAGATCTCGTCTTCTACGGCGAACCCATCCACCATGTGGGCATCTACGTCGGCAGCGGCCAGATGGTCGAGGCCTCGGAGACAGGCACACCTGTGCGCTACGCGTCGATCCATCGCAAGGACCTCGTCGGAGCCGGCCGCGTCAACTAGACGAAAGGTTGTGCGCACATAGCGCGCACACGGGCACGAGAGCTCCGAGGGGTCGGGAAGTGCATCAACACAGGTGGTCGCGCCGGAGCTCTCCGCCGTTTCGTTCCTTGTGCACCACGGACGGGGAAGAGGTCATCGACATGAGCCGCCGGACTGCCGTGCGCGAGGGGCGGTAACCCGTGCTCAACGCCGTCCCGTGGCTCCGCGACGAGCGGGCCTCGTTCGTCTCGCTGCTCGTCGAGCTGTCAGCCGACGACTGGCAGCGAGCGACGGAGTGTCCTGGCTGGACGGTGCACGGCATCGCCCTGCACGTGCTCGGCAACGACTTGTCCCTCCTCTCGCGGCAGCGTGACACAGCCCCGTCGGGGCTCATCGCCGTCGCCCAGCGGCGTGGAGCCAAGGACCTGGCCGGACTGCTCGATGCGTTCAACCAGGAATGGGTCTCGGCGGCCTCCTTCCTGAGTCCCCAGCTGGTGTGCGAGCTCCTCGAGCTCGCGGGTGATTGGACCGCGGACTGGTACGAGAAGGTGCCGGGCGACCGGCTGGGAGAACCGGTGCCGTGGATCGGGCCGGAGCCCGCGCCCTACTGGCTCATCGCCGCGCGCGAGTACGTGGAACGTTGGACACACCATCACCAGGTCGCACGCGCGACAGGCGCGAAGGGTCCCGACGACGCGGCCACCCTCCGGGCCGTCGAGGCGCTGGCGAACGGCTTTCCCCGGCTGATGACGTCGGTGCACGCGCCGGACGACGCCATCGTCGGACTCACGGTGCTCGACCGGTCGTGGACACTCAGCGGGCCGGGCGGCGGGTGGGCGATCCAACCCGGTCGTCCCGCGTCGCCGACGGCCGAGATCGCGGTCGCGGCCCCGGACGTCGCGGCACGTGCGTTCTCCCGCGGGCTCGCCGCATCGGAGATGACCGATGCCCTCGAGGCCAGCGGCGACGCCGAGTTGACGGCAGACGTCATGCGGATCTTCGTCGAGGCGTTCTCACGCAGCTACTGATCGATACGCTCCGCGCCGACTCAGGGAGACATCAATGCGCATCGGCCTGTTCTTCGACCCGCCCCGAAGCATCGACCAGTTCCTCGCTCAGCTCATCGACGCCGAGCGGCGAGGCTTCGCATCTGCGTGGGTGGCGCAGATCTTCTCGTGGGACGCCCTCACCCTGCTTGCGATCGCGGGACGCGAGGTGCCCCGGATGGAGCTCGGCACGTCGGTAGTGCCGACGTACCCGCGCCACCCCAGCGTGCTGGCGGGCCAGGCGCTCACGACCCAGGTCGCCAGCGGTGGCCGGCTGGTGCTCGGCATCGGGCTGTCCCACCAGATCGTGGTCGAGGGGATGTGGGGCTATTCCTACGACCGGCCCGCGCGGCACATGCGCGAGTACCTCGACGCCCTGCTCCCCTTGTTGCGCGGCGAGTCGGTCGCCGTGGAGGGCGAGACGCTCAAGGCCATGGGAAACATCACCATTCCTGATCCGCCGTCACCGCCGCCGGTGCTGCTGGCCGCTCTCGCTCCTCGCATGCTGCACCTGGCCGGCGCCGTCGCCGACGGCACCGTCACCTGGATGACGGGGGTCAAGACGGTCGAGAGCCACATCGTTCCCGCCATCACCGCCGCCGCGACCTCTGCCGGACGTGCGGCGCCACGAGTCGCAGTGGGCCTGCCTGTCTGCGTCACGGACGACCCCGCCGGGGCGCGGGAGCAGGCGGCCAAGACCTTCGCCGTCTACGGCCACCTCCCGTCCTACCGGGCCATGCTCGACAAGGAGGGCGCGGCCGGGCCGGCCGACGTGGCCATCGCCGGCGACGAGGCCACCGTCACCGCCGAGGTCCGCCGCCTTGCGGACGCGGGCGCCACCGACTTCGCGGGCGCGGTGTTCGGCTCGGCCGAGGAGCGGGCCCGCACCCTCGACGTCCTGGCCGGCCTCGTCTAGAGCGCCTCTAACGCGCGACCAGGTTCACGCACACCGTCAGCAGCACGGACGCCACGACGGAGAAGAGGATCATCATGAGGCATCCCGGCGCGCCGCCGAGGGGCCTGATCTGGAAGCCGCCGCCTCGCATGGCCCATCCCTTACCCGCGAGGGCGGCCGCGCCAACCTGGATGCTCAGCCGCGACGACTGTGGAGCAGGTCGCCGCTCGGACCTCGGGTAAAGAGGTCCTGCCGACCGCCGGTATCGGAGGCGACCGACGGCGCGGCGGTCGACGGCACGCCTTCGGACTGCCATTCGCCCAGCGGCCCATCCTGATAGACGCGGTGCGCGACTCCGTCGCCGTTCCTAACGGCGATGTCGTAGAGGCTCAGCCCCTCGCGCGACACGTCGGGCCCTGAGTCCCAACTTCCGCCTAGTGACTCCCACGGCTTCCAGGCCCCGACGAACGAGCGGTGCCACAGGCCGTTGTCGGTGCCGAGCGCGAAGACGTCGACTCGGTCCTGCGCACCGGCGGACCGGACGTGGGACGCGACCCCGGGTTCCGAGGCGAGGGTGCCACCGAGCGGCTCCCATCCCTGCCATCTGGCACCGTCCCACCATTTGTGCCACAACCCATTGTCCGCGCCGCGCACGAAGACGTCGAGGCGGTTGGGCCCCCACGAGCTGACATCCGGCGCAGAGGTGAGGATCCCACCGAGCGGCTCCCAGCCTTGCCACCGGGCGCCGTCCCACCACTTGTGCCACAACCCATTGTCCGTGCCGCGCACGAAGACGTCGACTCGGTCTGGGCCCCAGGACGCGGCCGCGGGATCAGCGGTGAGCTGGCCACCGAGACCCTCCCAACCCGACCAGACCTTGTCGTCACCCCACTTGTGCCACAACCCGTTGTCCACACCGCGCACGAAGACGTCGACGCGGTCCGGCGCCCACGAAGACGCGTCGGGCCCTCCGATGAGCTGCCCTCCCAACGACCTGACGGGCGACGGGAGCATCCACAATGCCGTCGAGTTCCCGTCGATGAGCACCGTCGCAGCTCGCGTCGAGTCGTAGACCAGCGTGGCACCGTAACGTCCACCCGGGCCGACGGTCGACGGGTGAGGAACCCAGGCGTCACCAGTGAGGAGCCACACCGTGCTCTGGGGCTGCCCGTCTTCGGCGCCGCCGAAGATCATCATGGTCTTGTTGACCTCGCTGTACACGATGTTCGATCGGTAGGCAGCCAGATGCGGCTCTTCGTCGTGGGGCGTGACCTGGGCCCAGTCGGTGCCGTTCCATGCCCACGTGTCGCTCATCCAGGTCGAGGCGTCGTTCCCGGCGTGGAGCACCGCGACGGCGCCGTCGGGGAACCAGTCCATCGTGCCGCGCGACCGCCTCCCTGGAGTGTGGACGGGGTGCTCCTCAACCCACGCGGTGCCCGTCCAGCGCCACGTGTCCTCGAGATATTGCGACGTGGTCTCGCCGCCGTACAGCACGAGCCCGTTCGCGGTCCTCGACATCATGTGATTGGCACGAGCGGAGGGCTGCGTCGGCGTACTGAGCTGCGTCCAGTCGGTGCCGTTCCACGCCCACGTATCGCCGAGCAGGCCGTTGGCGTAGCCGCCGAACAGGATGAGCCGCTTGCTGACCGGGTCGTAGGCCATGTCGCCCTGGATACGCCCCGGGGGTGAGTGGGCGGGAGTCCGCACGGCCCAGTCGGTGCCGTCGAAGACCGACGTTGTCGCGGTGAAGATGGACGTGTCCGCGTCCTGGTCGCCGAAAACGACGATCTGGTTCGCGTCGGGGTAGTAGGAGGCAGCGTTCCCTTCCACCCGCGTCGGCGCCGGGCTCACAGTCATCTGTCTGTTCCAGCGGATGGTGACCAGGCCCGCTGTGGTCGCGCCACTGGCCTCGGGGAGCGCGAGAAGAAGGCCGATCACCATGAACACACCCATCACGCGCCGGGACGCGGCGATGCCCAAGCACTGACGACGATTCCCCACGACACTCACCTTTCGTTCACATGAACGCTAGCGGGGCCCCCGAGGTTGCCTCGAGCAGCGGTGCTCCTCAGCGGCTGCCGAGGTGCTTGTGCAGGATGTCGAGGTAGACCCCGTAGCCCGACGGGCTGGCCCATTCGGATGCGGGCTCGACCGACGTGCCCTCGTTCCATTCGTTGAACGTCGTCACCAGCTTCCACGGCGCCGAGCTGGCAGCCATGGCCGCGGTGGCCGAGTCGAACTGACCCTGGTTGCGCGCCAGACGGGGGTTCTCGTCGAACTTGTGGAACCCCGGCCCGACCGAGAACGAGTAGCCCTTGACCTCGATGCGGTAGAGGTCGGGCGAGTAGTCGTGCCACGATGCCGTGCGCCCGATGCAGCCCGCGTTGTTCGGGAACCGCTTCTGCACGACGTAGAAGCCCATGGTGTTCGCCGCGTTCCAGCGGTCGACCATCTCACAGCGGTCGTTGCCGTCGGGCCACACGAAGATCACCGGCTTGCCGTCGACGTAGAGCCAGTTCGGATTGTTGGTGTACTTGTCGCGGATGTACTGGAGGTCGGCTCGCAGCTTCTCGACTGACGGATTGGGATCGGTCGGGCCTTCGAGCTCGTAGTACACCGTCCATTTGAACGGCGTGCCCTGGGCCTCGGCCATGCCGACCGCGAGCGCCTTGTCGGTCATGTGGCCTGCCCCCCACCACGACGCGATGCCGGCCTGCATGCCCGCGTAGCGCATCTGGTCGATGTGCTTGCGGACGACGGCGGGGTCCTGCGAGCTGTACTCGCCGGCGCTCGGGTGGAAGCGGCTGCCCATCGTCTGGAACGCGCTCGGGTACCAGCCGTAATAGAACATCGCGGTGATACCCGACGGCTGGGCCGCGGGCTTGGGCGCGGGGGCCGGGGCCGGCTTCTTGGTCGTGGGCGGGCGAGGGGCCACGACCCGCGGTGCGACCTTGCGGGTCGTGGGCGGTGCGGTCACCGGGGCGGCCGTGGTCGTGGTCGCCTCGGTCGTCGTGGTGGGCGCCTCCGTGGTGCTGGTCGTCGTCGTGGGCCGGGGACCGGCGGCCACAGGCACGGGGTCGGCGGGGTCCACCGTTGCCGCCGCCACCGTTCCGGCTAGCAGCAGGAGTCCGATCAGGACACTGAGGCTGCGATGCCACGAACGGTGCTTCACCAGGAGAAGATCGACAGTCGTGACGCCGGCCTTGAGCCAGGCGTGGGGCTACGGGGTGAAACGCTCGTGCTCGTCCACGACGCGGAAGTCCCGTTGTTCGCCCGAGCGGGGCCCCGGCACGTCCCGGAACTCGTAGGGCACGGGGTCACGGCCGGCCTGGCACACCCACGCCTGGCCCGTGCCTCCTCCGACCGCGAGCGCGAAGACGGCCGAGGCGATCTGGGTGGCGGGGATGATGGGGAAGCCGGCCGCCTCGAGCGCGGTCTTGGCCGGCTCACCCACGAGCGGGGTGTCGACGATCCCCGGGCACACCGCGTTGATGGTGATCCCCTTGGGCTCCAGCTGCTGGGCCAGGCTGCGTACCAAGCCCACGACCGCGTGCTTGGTGAGGGTGTAGATCGGGTCGGGCGGGAACGAGATGAGCCCGGCCAGCGATGCGGTCGCCACGATGGCCCCCCCACCCCGGGCAGCCATGGCGGGCACGACGGCTCGGGCGCCGAACACGACTCCGTCGACGTTCACGCCCATGATGCGGCGGTACTGGTCGTCGGTGAGCTTGGTGATATCCGGTTCACCGGTGGTCACGCCCGCGTTGAGATAGGCCACGTCGAGACCGCCCAGCTTCTCGGCCGCGGCGACGATCGCTGGCCACACCGCCGGGTCACCGACATCGGCTTGCACGAAGGCGTCGCCCTCGGGCCCCTCGCTGAGGTCGGCCACCAGCACGGTGGCCCCCTCGTCCTTGAATCGGAGCACGGTGGCGAGGCCGATGCCCGACGACCCACCAGTGACGACCGCAACCTTGCCCTCGAGCTGTCCCATGCGGCCTAGCTTGTCCGACCGTGCGGGCCGCCACCATCGTCGACGGCCGGATCGAGGTGCGAGAGCACCCGGATCCGCAGCCAGGCAAGGGCGAACTGCTGGTGCGGGTGCAGTCGGCCGGCATCAACGCCGCCGACATCATGCAGGTCCATGGCCTCTATCCGGCACCGCCCGACAGCCCGCCTGACATCCCTGGCCTGGAGCTGGCGGGCGAGGTGCAGGACGTGGGGCCGGGCGTGGGTCGCTTCGGGGTCGGCGACTGGGTGATGGCGGTCGTCGGCGGCGGTGGTCAGGCCGAGCTGGCACTCGTCCACGAGCGCACGGCCATGCCGGTGCCCGCCAGCCTCGGCCTCATCCTCGCCGGCGGGTTCCCCGAGGCGTTCACGACGGCCCACGACGCCATCTTCACGCAGTGCGGGCTGCAGCCGGGCGAGCGCCTGCTCGTGCACGCGGCGGCGGGCGGCGTGGGCACCGCCGGCGTCCAGCTGGGCGCTGCTGCTGGCGCCCGGGTGACGGCCACGGTGCGCAATCCCGATCTGCGCGACGCGGTCGCAGGACTGGGTGCCGACACGGTGATCGCTCCAGAGGATGCAGCCCGGCACGGGCCTTTCGACGTCGTTCTCGAACTGATCGGTGCACCGAACCTGCAGACCGACCTGGACACGCTGGCGGTGGGCGGGCGCATCTCGGTGATCGGCGTCGGGGCCGGCGCAGCCGCCCAGATCGACCTGCTGAGCCTCATGGCCAAGCGGGGCCGCATCATGGGTTCCACGTTGCGCGCCCGGGCCCTCGAGCAGAAGGCCGATGCCGCCCGGCGCGTCGAGTCCTCGGTGCTCCCGCTGGTGGAGGCGGGCCGGGTCACGGTGCCCATGGCCGAGAGCTTCCCCCTCGACGAGGCGGATGTCGCGTACGAGCGCTTCAGGGCCGGGGGAAAGCTGGGGAAGCTGGTGCTGCTGCCGTAGCCGCTATTGCGGGTCGGCGGAATGCTCGAAGTTCTGGAGGAGCTGACGCACCTCGGAGGTTCGGAACCGCCGGTGGCCACCAAGGGTGCGCAGGGCAGTGAGCTTTCCTGAGCGGGCCCATCGGGTCACGGTCTTCGGGCTGACCCTGAACAGTGCTGCGACTTCGGCGGGGGTCAGGAGTGCGTCGTCTGCGTCGTTGTGCTGTGACATGTGGTGCGTGTCCCTCGTCGTGGCTGGTTCCGTGACAGTTTGTCGCATCCTGGACGCCAGTGGGGGTTCGCCCCAAAAGCTTCAGACGGCGGTCCACCCGCCGTCCACCGTGAGGATATGTCCGGTCACGTAGCTACTGGCGTCACTCGCGAGGAACAGCAGGGCTCCGTCTAGCTCGTGGGGCTCGCCAGCACGGCCCATCGGTGACTTGCGGCGCACCCACGCCATGCTGCGCTCGTCACCGAAGAGGTCGGCCGTCATCTCCGAGGGGAACCAGCCAGGCGCGAGGGCGTTGACCCGAACCCCGCCCCGCCCCCACTCGCCCGCCAGCTCGCGGGTGAGGTTCACGAGCCCGCCCTTGCTGGCCGTGTAACTCGGGAACGGGACCTGACCCGACCCCACGAGCCCGAGCATGGAGACCACGTTGACGATGGAACCCGAGCCGCGCTCGAGCATGTGGCGGGCGACCCGCTGGCAGGCCACGAACGCGCCGGTGAGGTTGACGGCGACGGTGCGGCGGAAGTCGTCAGGCGACTCGTCGACGGCCGGGACCGGGCCGCCGACACCGGCGTTGTTGACGAGCACGTCGACGCAACCGTGGCGGTCGAGGGTCGCATCGACCAAGCGGTCGATGTCGGCGTCGACAGAGACGTCGCAGGCGACGACCAGCGCGCCCGCGAGCTCGCTGGCGAGAGCCTCGAGGCGGTCGGCGCGCCGGGCCGCGAGCACCACGTCCGCACCGGCGCCGTGCAGCACGCGTGCAAAGCGCTCACCCAGTCCGGCCGACGCGCCGGTGATGATGGCGACGCGCCCGTCCAGCCGGAAGGGCGCGAGGGGATCGATCGCCGTCACCGCGTCGGCCTCAGTCCGTCCAACCGGTGTTGGTGGCCTGGCCCGCCTCTCGCACCGCGACATGCTCGCGGCTCAGCGCGATGAAGCGCTGCTCGTCCGCCTCGGATGCGAAGGCCCGCTTGGGCAGCGCGTCGGCGCGGGCGCGTCCGTCGAGGAGGGCGAAGACCCGGCCGGCGTCGATCAACTCGGTGTAGAACGACCACGCGTTGCGCGTCTTGCTGCCCGTGCGCTCGATGGTGCAGCCCAGGTCGTCGATGGTCCAGGTCTCCTCTTCCTGGAGTGCCGGCGATGTTGACCACCGCCAGTACGGCAATGCGAAGGCGGCCAAGCCGACGACAAGCGTCGTGATGCCGAGACCCGTGAGGAGATCGGTCTTGGCGGCCAACCCGCTGGCGAACAGCCCCGCACCCGCGACCATGCCGACGCGCAGCAGACGGTTCGGTTCGGCGCGTGCGCCGGCGACGTACTCGGCCCGGGTGGGCGCGAAGGTGAGGGTCAGCGGTTCGGCCACGGCGGGATCGTACGCCGCGCGTTCGTCGCTCAGGAGAAGCTGAGCTGCTCGGGAGGCGGTTGCATTGGTTCGTGCACGGGCGTGTCGGGCCCGCGCTCGTGCCCCCTGCTCGGTGCGTTGGGGCCACCGGCGTTGCGAACGGCATCCCTGACGCGCGCCGCGAGCTCGGCGCCGTCGCTCTTGCCCAGGTACGACGAGCGCCGGTAGCGGGCCGCGTAGGTAGCGGCCAGGTCGGGGCGGGCCTCCTGCAGCCAACCCATGAAGTGCTCCTTCACCCCTCGGCGCAGGTGCAGGTAGATCGACGAGATCGACACCGCACCGGCGTCCACACACGCCTTGACGACGTCCTCGACCATGCCGGGCCCGTCCGACATGCCGGGCAGGACCGGGGCCACCAGCACGCCGCAGTCGATGCCGGCCGCGTTGAGCTTGGCCACCGCCTCGACCCGCTTGCGGGGGTGGGGCGTGCCCGGCTCGGTGGCCTTCCACGTCGCCTCGTCCAAGGTGCCGATGGAGAAGTTGGCCCGCACGTCGGCGCGCTCGTTCGCTTCGAGGAGCAGATCGAGGTCGCGCAGGATGAGCGTCGACTTGGTGAGGATGCTGAACGGGTTGGCCGCTTCGCCGAGGGCCCTCACGATGCCCTGGGTGAGGTGGTACTTGCCTTCGGCCCGTTGATACGGATCGGTGTTCGTGCCCATGGCGATGTGGTCGCCCTGCCACTTGGGCGACCGCAGCTCGGCCCGCAACCGCTCGACCGCGTTGACCTTCACGACCAGCTTGCGGTCGAAGTCCTCCCCGATGTTCAGGTCGAGGTACTCATGCGTCGGCCGAGCGAAGCAATACACGCATGCGTGACTGCATCCCCTGTACGCGTTGATGGTGAAGCGGAACGGCATACGCGACGCATCGGGGACCTCGTTGATGATGCGCTTGGCGTTGACGTGGAGGAACTCGAGGCCGCGGTACTCGCCCCTGCCGACGTGGCGGTCGACGAGCACGTCATCGGCGAACAGCGCGGGTTGGCCCCGGTCGTCCTCCGCCAGCCTCCACCGGAACCGCTCGGCCATGCTGGCCAGTATATCGAACTGGTGTTCGCTTCCTCCAGACATCATTGGGTGCACTTGCGGTCGTATATGGCCACAAGTGCACCCAATGGCGAGAGCAGACTGGCCGGCGTGGCCG
>JBEEFQ010000295.1:0-7705 GCA_041166245.1 Actinomycetota bacterium
CGTGGAGATCGAAGTCGACATCGACCGCGGCGTCATCGTCGGCGTCGACTAGCGCGACCGGGTGCGCCAGGCCGTGTTCGCCACCCTCGCCCTGCTGCTGCTGGTGGCCGCGGCGTTCGCGGCCGGCGCCCTGTTCATGCGGAGGCAGGGCCGGGGACCAGCCGCATGAGCCCGGCATCGTTCGCCGCGTCCTACGCCCTCCTCTTCACTGCGTTCGCGGCGGCGCGGGGCGACCGCCGGGTCATTGCCTACCTCGTGGTCATCGCCGTCCTGGCCGCCGGTGTGCGGGCAGTGCATCGCCGCCGTGTGCTGAGCAGCGGCGTCCTGTGGGCCCTGTCGGTGTGCGGCCTGCTCCACATGATGGGCGGGCTGCTGCCCTCGCCCGACCCCACCGCGGCGGTGTTCTACGAAACGTGGATCGTCGAAGGCGTCCTCAAGTACGACCAGCTCACCCACTTCGCGGTGAGCGCGGTCGTCACCGTGGCGTGCTGGCAGGTCGCGGCCCGCTGGCTCGACCCCGACCGCGGCGGACCGGGCATCCACGCGCTGGTCGCCGGCGCCATGGCCGTCGCCTTTGGCGCCCTCAACGAGGTCTTCGAGTTCCTGTCCGCGCTGCGGTTCGCCGACGCCTTCGTCGGCGGTCTGGACAACGTGGGCTGGGACCTCGTGTTCAACCTGTTCGGCGCGATGAGCGCCGGCGTATGGCTGGTGTTACGACCGAGCCCCGCTAGCCAACGGCGCGGCCGGCCGCGTACTCCTCGACCATCCGATGCGCGTCCTCGTCCCGGTACTGCACGGGCGGGGACTTCATGAAGTAGGCGGACGGGCCGAGCAGCGGGCCGCCGATGCCGCGGTCCTTGGCGATCTTGGCGCAGCGCAGGGCGTCGATGATGACGCCGGCCGAGTTGGGGGAGTCCCACACCTCGAGCTTGAGCTCGATGTTGAGCGGGGCGTCACCGAAGTTGCGGCCTTCGAGGCGGATGTACGCCCACTTGCGGTCGTCGAGCCAGGCCACGTGGTCGGACGGGCCGATGTGCACGTCGTCGGCCTCGATGCCGTTGTCGATCTGGCTGGTGACGGACTGCGTCTTGGAGATCTTCTTGGACTCGAGGCGCTCGCGCTCGAGCATGTTCTTGAAGTCCATGTTGCCACCCACGTTGAGCTGGTAGGTGCGGTCGAGCACCATGCCGCGGTCCTCGAAGAGGCGGGCGAGCATGCGGTGGACGATGGTGGCGCCGACCTGGCTCTTGATGTCGTCGCCCACGATGGGCACGCCCGCGTCGGTGAACTTCTGCGCCCACACGGGGTCGCTGGCGATGAACACCGGGATGGCGTTGACGAAGGCCACGCCCGCGTCGAGGCACGCCTGGGCGTAGTGCTTCTGCGCCTCCTCGGAGCCGACCGGCAGGTACGAGACGAGGACGTCGGCGTTCGAGAAGCGCAGGGCCTGGGCCACGTCGACGGGCTCGGCCGGTGACTCCTCGACCGTCTGGCGGTAGTACTTGCCGAGACCGTCGAAGGTCGGGCCCCGCAGCACCTGCACGCCGAGCTCGCCGACCTCGGCGAACTTGATCGTGTTGTTCTGGCCCGAGAACACCGCCTTGCCCAGGTCGAGGCCGACCTTGGCCGCGTCGACGTCGAAGGCAGCGACGAAGTCGACGTCACCCACGTGGTAGCCGCCCAGGCTCACGTGCATGAGGCCCGGAACCTCGTCATGGGCGTCGGCATCCCGGTAGTACTCGATGCCCTGCACCAGTGAGCTGGCGCAGTTGCCGACCCCGGCTATGGCGACGCGGATCCTCTGAGTCACTGGTCTGATTCCTTCCTCTCATCTGCGATGAGACGGTCGAGCCACGAGATGTCCTTCTCGGTCATCTCCGTGCGGTGATCCATGAGCGTGCGCGCGTAGGTGTCGATGCGCGACCTGCCGGCCCGGACGGAGTCGCGGGCGCGGGCGACGCGCTCGACGAGTTGGGCGCGGCGGCGTTCGAGCATGCCGATGCGGGCCTCGGGCGGCAGGTAGCCGGCGAAGGCGAGTTTGAGGGCGAAGGCGCGGTCGTCGTCGGCGCCCGTCTGGGCCTCGGTGGCCAAGAGTTCGTCGAAGAGGGCCTCGCCTCGGTCGGTGATGCCGTAGACCTTCTTGTTCCGGCTGCCCCGCGTGGCGGTGCGCCGCGAGCGGAAGGCGGCCAGCTCACCCCCGAGCGAGCCGGTCATGGGGATGGTGGGCACCGCGGGGCGGTCGCGGGCCTCGATGGCCTTGACCGCGCCAGCGGCCTCGAGCCGGGCCAGTGCCGGGTAGAGCGAGCCGAAGGACACCGAGGACAGCGGGCCCAGCCGGTCGACGAGCTGCTTCTTGAGCTCGTAGCCGTGCAGCTCCGCTTCCTTGAGCAGCCCCAGGATGGCCAGTTCCAGCATGATCGGGGCACTGTAGCGCATCCGATGTATCGAAGCGATATATCGGAACGAAAACGGGGGCACGTTTGTCCGGTCCTGGGACCCGTACCCATCGACCCCCCACATGGGTAACCTTCCGATCCAGTGACGACGACGTTCGGTACCGACTCCCTGAAGGGCGCACCCGCCGAGGCGGGGGCCCAGGTCGATTACCGCCTGGCCCGCAATGCCGTCCTCTCGGAGTTCCGCAAGAAGCGCCTGTCCCGCCACGACGTGTGCGACGCCCACCCCGAGCTCATCCGCGCCGCGCGCAACGTCGGCGCAGCCCGCGACGACGAGTGCCCGATCTGCGAGGGCGACAACCTCCGATCAGTGTCCTATGTCTTCGGCAGCAGGCTGCCGCCCCACGGTCGTTGCATCACGTCGGGGCGTGAGCTGCTCAAGCTGTCGCAACGGCCCACCGCGCTCACGTGCTATGTCGTGGAGGTGTGTCCCGACTGCTCGTGGAACCATCTCACGCGCATGTTCCCCGTCGGGGGCCCCAACCGCACCGCTCGCTGAGGCTGGCGGCCACCGCCGCCTCCCTGGCGCTGATCCTCTCGTCGTCCGGTGATGTGGTGCTGGCGGCAGTGCTGCTCGGTGTGGCCGCCCTCGACGTCGCCGTCGCGGGCGTGGGGGTCGGTGTGGCCCTCGCCGTGCTCGGCCGGTGGGGCACGACGTCGCTGGCCGCCCTCGCCGGTCTGCAGGCCGTTGTCGGACCCGCCGGCCTGCGGGGCTCGACGATCGCCGCCGCGTCGTCGTGGGTCGCGGCCGGCGCGCTGCTGGTCGTGGCCGCGACCGTGTCCCGCCGCCTCCCCGCCGCCGCGCTGGGTCTGACGGCCGCCCTCGTCGTCGCCGGTCCGGCCGTCGCCACCGTGTCCGATGGCGCCATCCGTCTCGGCGCCGGCGCCGGCGGCGCTCTCCTGGGCGCCCTCGTCGCCGGCCGGTCCACGGGCCGCATCGCCACGCCCGTCGCGTTGGTCCTCGCGGCTGTGGCGCCGGTGCTCTCGGTGCTGGCGTGATCGCCTTCTTCGGCGCCCTCCTCACCGCCGGCTGGCTCGCAGTGGCCCTCGCAGGGGGGACCACGGCGGGCACCCTGCACCTGAGTGCGCTCGCCGCGGCGGTGGGCTGTGGCGCCACCGCGCTGGCAACCACCGTTCCTGGCCGCCGTCGACGCGACGCGTTCCTTGTCCCCGTGTTGCTGGTGGTCCTGCCGGCCGCGGCCGCCCTCGCCGTTGGCGGGCACACCGCCCTCGCCCTCCTCGGCTGCGTGGCCGTCTGCGTCCTTTCGACCAAGCGCCAGTGGCGCCCGGCGGGTTGGAGCCTGGCCGCGGGCGGGGTGGGCCTCGGACTCACGGCCGCGGGCCTCGCCCTCGGCCGCAACGACCTGCACGCCGGGGTGCTCCAGGTGGAAGGTGAGCTGACCGCCGCGCTCCTCGCGGCCGCGGCCGCGGCCCTCATCCTCGCCGCCGCCCTTGCGCCTGAGGACGAGGACGGGCTGCGGGTCCTCGTCCTGCCCGGGCTGGTGATCGGATGGGTCGTCGCGCCGATGGTCACCGGGGCCACTGGTGTCGCCGCCGCCCTCGCCCTGCTCACCGCCGTGCTCGTCACCACTCGTCAGCGGCCTGCGCCGCTCGCCTTCGCCGCCCTCGCCCTGGCCGCGGTTGGTCCCGCCCGCCCCGCCGCCGCCCTGCTCGGCGCGGCCGCCGTCCTTGTCACCGCGCTGGGCCCGGTCCTCGCCTGGCCCACGGTCCTGCCCGGCTCGGTGGCAGCCGCGCTGGCCCTGGCCGCGGGTCCGGGTCGAGTGGAGCAGGTCGCGGCGGGTATCGCGGTCGGCATCGCGGTGCTCGCCCTGACCCGCACCATCCGGGGGCCAGCGGTGCTCGCGCCTCGCTTCCTGCCCGCCGCCGCGCTGGCCCTCTGGCTCGCCATCGCCCCCGCCACCTGGGTGTGGGCGGGAGCCGCCCGGTTGGGCGACTACCAAGAGGGCGCGGCCCGGGCCGTGGCCGCCGCTCTGCTCGTCACCGTCATGGCCTGGATGACCGGCCAGCTGCGCCCACCCGCCCCGGAGTGGCGCAACGACGGTTGGTAGTCTGCGGGTTTTCCTGCGCTCCCATCCATGGCCTCCCGCACCGCCCGACCGCCCGCTCGTCGGGCGCCCGCGTCCCGTCGATCTCGACCCGCGGGACGGGCGCGCCCCGGGTCCAACGCGCGCAAGAGCGCGCCGAAGCGGCGCAGCTGGGCGTGGCGCTACCGGCGCCTCCTCTTCATGGGAGTGCTCCTGTTGTTCACGGCCCTCGCCGGGGTCACCTACATGTTGGTCAGCCTCGACCTGCCGGCCGACACGCCGCTCGGGCAGACCTCCTATCTCTACACAGCCGACGGCAAGCAGCTCGCCAAGCTGAGCAGCGGCGCCGACCGCGAGCTGGTCAGCCTCGATCGCGTCCCCGACGTCCTCGTCGACGCCGTCCTCGCGTCGGAGGACCAGCACTTCTTCGAGCACAGTGGGCTCGACCCGGTCGGCATCCTGCGCGCCACCTGGCACGACCTGCGCAACCCCGATTCGCTGCAGGGCGCCTCGACCATCACCCAGCAGTACGTGAAGAACGCCTACCTCACCAGCGAACGCACGATCTGGCGCAAGCTCAAGGAGGCGTCGTACGCGGTCAAGGTCGAGCGCAAGTTCGACAAGAAGGAGATCCTCGAGCGATACCTCAACACCATCTACTTCGGCCGGGGCGCCTACGGCGTGCAGGCCGCGTCCCGGGCCTACTTCGGCAAGAACGTCGACGAGCTCGACCTGCCCAGGGCGGCCTACCTGGCCGGCCTCATCCGGGCGCCCGAGCACGCCGACGCCCGGGTGGCACTCGACGTGGCCGAGGCCCGCCGGGACAAGGTGCTCCGCAACATGATCATCACCCGCGCCATCACACCAGCAGAGCGACTCGCGGCCCAGGCCGAACCCCTCGTCAACATCGAGCACGACGACGAGAGTCTGGTCATCGCCAAAGCCGCTCGCGACGCGTTCGTGACAGCGCCGGGCGACGGCACCGACTACTTCATCGATTACGTCCGCCGTCAGCTGATCGCGACGCTTGGTGAGCAGACCGCCTTCAGCGGGGGCCTGCGGGTGACGACGAGTCTCGACCTCGACGCCCAGGACGACGCATACCGCTCCGTGTACGGCGCGACCCTGACCCGGCCGAACGATCCGGCCGGCGCGCTGGTGGCCATCGACGACCAGGGCCGCATCCGCGCCATGGTCGGGGGCCGCGACTGGAACATGCCACCCGAGGAGTGCGACCGCACGCAGTGCAAGGTGAATCTCGCCGTCGGCCGGGAGGGGGGCGGCAGCGGCCGTCAGCCCGGCTCGACGTTCAAGGCCGTCCTGCTGGCCGAGACGGTCAAGGAGGGCTACAGCGTCGAGAGCTCCTTCCCCGGCCCGTCCAAGATCACCCTCCCCAAGGCCAGCAACGGCGTGGACTGGAACGTGACCAACTTCGAGGAAGGAGCCTACGGCCGGGTCAACCTCATCGACGCCACCCGAAACTCGGTCAACACCGTCTACGCCCAGCTCGCGGTCGCTATCGGCGCCAACCGCATGCGCGACATGGCCAAGGAGCTGGGCGTCAAGACGCCCCTCAAGGCCCACAACTCCCTCGTGCTCGGCACGGGCGAGGTGTCGGTGCTCGACATGGCCGCCGCCTTCTCGACCTTTGCCAACCGCGGCGTGCGGATCGACCCGCGCGCCATCCTCAAGATCGAGACAGCGGGGGGCACCGTCATCGAGGACCACGAGAAACCTGACCGCACGCGCGTGCTGGACGAACAGGACGCCGACGTCGTCAACTTCTGCCTGCGCCAGGTCGTCGAGCGGGGGAGCGGCACGGCCGCCCAGGTCGCGGGCAAGTCGATCATCGGCAAGACGGGAACGACGCAGGCCTTCGGAGACGCGTGGTTCGTCGGCGCCACCCGAAAGCTGACGACGGCGGTGTGGATGGGCTACCCCGAGGGCAACTCCAGGAAGATGGAAAGCGTGCGGGGCCAGGAGGTGACGGGCGGCTCCATCCCAGCGCTGATCTTCAAGCGCTTCATGACCGCGGCCGCCGGCAAGGCCGAGCCGTTCCCGACGCCGACAGACTTCGGCGGGCGCATCCTCAACACGCGCATCCCCTACGTCACCCCCGCCGTCACCGTGACGACGAGCGCCGCCAGACCAGGGTCGACGACGACGCCCAAGAGCTCGCCGGCGAGCACCGCGCCCGCCGCCACCGTGCCCGCCGCGCCCCCCACCACCGCGGCCCCGCCCCCGACCACGGCGCAGCAGGCTCCTCCGAGCACAAATCGACCACCGCGGACTTCACCGGTGAACCCGGGCGGCTAGCTCCCCTCGTCCTCGGCGGGCTCGTGGGGGTACTGCGAGCGGCACGAGAAGCACCACAGCTCGGCTTCGTCGAGGGTGGTCGACGAGGCCGGCGTGTCCCACGACTCGGGCACGACGTACTTGCGGTGGACCAGCACGAGGTCGTCGTCGCCCCGGGCGCAGTTCTCGCATATGCGGTCCACGGCCGGGGACCCTACACTGGCCGCAACCGCCGGCAGCCGAGTGGCGCTGGACGGGGAAGGAGGCCAGAGATGGCGACGCAGATCACCGTGCCCGAGGTGCGTTCGCGCAAGGGCAAGGACCCGCTGGTGATGGTCACCGCGTACGACGCCCCCGGGGCGCGGATAGCGGATGAGGCGGGGGTCGACCTGATCCTCGTGGGCGACTCGCTCGCCATGGTTGTGCTCGGTTACGAGGACACGCTGCAGGTGACCATCGAGGACATGGCGCACCACGTCGGAGCGGTGGCGCGGGCCAAGCCCCGCCCGCTCATCGTGGGCGACCTGCCGTGGATGAGCTACCACGTGAGCGTGGAGGACACGGTGTGCAACGCAGCGGTCCTGATCCGTGCCGGCGCCCAGTCGGTGAAGCTCGAGGGTGGGCGCAAGCGGCTGCCGATGGTGCACGCCATCGTCGACGCCGAGATCCCGGTGATGGGTCACCTGGGGCTCACCCCGCAGTCGGTGCACGCTTTCGGCGGGTACAAGGTGCAGGGGAAGGACGTCGACGCGGCCCACGCGCTGGAGGACGACGCCGTCGCGCTGGCCGCCGCCGGTTGCTTCGCCATCGTGCTCGAGGCCGTGCCCGACACCGTCGCCCGCATGGTCACCGAGGCCGTCGCAGTGCCGACCATCGGCATCGGCGCCGGTCGCTGGTGCGACGGGCAGG
>JBEEFQ010000296.1:0-12658 GCA_041166245.1 Actinomycetota bacterium
TTCGGAATCGAGCTCGACGACGTCGAGCACGCGCAGCTGTACCTGCCCATCGGCTTCGCCTACGGGTTCTGCGTGCTCAGTGACGAGGCCGACGTCGTCTACAAGGTGTCGACTCCCTACAACGGCGCGACCGAGTCCGAGATCGCCTGGAACGACCCCGACCTGGCCGTCGACTGGAGGGTCGACGACCCCATCGTCTCGGCGCGCGACGCCGCTGCACCCCGGTTGGCCGACTACGACTGGTCGGGCACCGTCTGGCAGTCCGCCCGCGGCTGAGCGGGGAACATTCGCGGGTGTTCGCGGGGTTCTGGGACGTTCGTACCCCACCGTCACGGGTTTGCAATGGGCCAATCGGAGGGTTTCGCAGCTCTGGTGGCGAAGGTACCGTTGCCACGGAGAGTGACCATGGCGCACGCGGACGACAACCAGGACAGGACGACGATGGCTGAGGAGCGTGGTGGGGCTATGGCGATGGAGCTCGGAGACATTGGTCAGGCGGCGACGGTGCTGCGGGGCAAGGCGCTCGACGTGGCGGTCAGCCGCGAGCGACGCCGCTTGGCTCGGTTGCGTCGCCTGGGGTTGCTGCTCGCCCCGTTCTGGGTGTGGCTCGTCATCCGGCTGCTCAACGGCGAGCCGATCGCCCTCGGGCCGCCCGAGATGCCCGCGGACTTCGCGGTGTACCTCCCCGCCTTCCTGCTCATTGCCATGCTCTGCATCGTCATGCTGGTGCCGCTGGTCGGCATGGGTCGCTCGCCCCACGTGATGTACCACCCGAGCGAAATCGACGTGTCGCTCAACGACGTGAAGGGCGCGCAGGTCGTCGTCGACGAGGTCGTCAAGAGTCTCAACCTGTTCCTCGCCCACAAGACGTTCAAGGAGCGCATGGGCGGCACGCCCCGCCGGGCCCTGCTGTTCGAAGGCCCGCCCGGCACGGGCAAGACCTACATGGCCAAGGCCATGGCACGCGAGGCGGGGGTCCCCTTCCTCTTCGTGTCGTCGTCGGCGTTCCAGTCGATGTACTACGGCCAGACCAACCGCAAGATCCGTGCCTACTTCAAGGCCATGCGCGACTACGCCCGACGCGAGGGCGGCGCCATCGGCTTCATCGAGGAGATCGACGCCATCGGCTCGGCCCGACGGGGGATGGGAAGCGGTGGGGGTGAGGGCGTGAGCGGCGTGGTCAACGAGCTGCTCATCCAGATGCAGTCCTTCGACCAGCCCCACCGCGCCGCCCGGGTCCTCGGGTGGTTCATCGACAAGATCAACACGTGGCTGGCGCCGAGCAACCAGCTGCGCAAGCCCAAGCCCCATCACTCCAACATCCTGATCATCGGGGCCACCAACCGGGCCGCCGACCTCGACCCTGCGCTGCTGCGCCCGGGCCGCTTCGACCGGTCGATCTACTTCGACCTGCCCAGCCGGTCCGGCCGCCGCGAGATCATCGACTACTACCTCGACAAGAAGGCCCACGAGCCCGCGCTCGACGACACGACCAGGCGCAACACCTTGGCCGCCATGACGTTCGGCTACTCGCCGGTGATGATCGAGCACCTGCTCGACGAGGCCCTGGTCTGGGCCCTGCGCCGTGGCGCCGAGACGCTGTCGTGGTCGGACATCCAGAAGGCGAAGATGACCGAGGAGATCGGGCTCGCCCAGCCCGTCGAGTACACCGAGGCCGAGCGGCGCACGATCGCCACCCACGAGGCCGGTCACGCCACCGTCGCCTACCTCGTTGGCAAGAGCCGCAAGCTCGAGGTGCTCTCCATCATCAAGCGCAAGGACGCTCTCGGCCTGCTCTCCCACTCCGAACGCGAGGAGCGCTACCTCAGAACCAAGTCAGAGATGGAGGCGCTCATCCAGATCGCCTTCGGCGGACTGGTGGCCGAGGAGATCTTCTTCGGCGAGTCGACCACGGGCCCGTCGAGCGACCTGCAGTACGCCACCGGCGCCGCGGCCCAGATGGTGGGCTCCCTGGGCATGTGCGGCTCGCTCATCTCCTACGACGCGGTCGAAACGGTGGGCGGTTCCAACCTCACCGCCAAGGTTCTCTCCAACGACGAGGGAAAGGACAAGGTCGAGGGCATTCTGTTCGAGGCCAAGACGGGCGTGACGGCGATGCTCGAGGACTACCGCCACATCACCGAGGCCCTTCGCGACGCCCTGCTCGATCGCGACGAGCTCATCGGCGACGAGATCCTCGAGACGGTCCGCCAGGCCGAGCAGCAGCACATCAGCGTCCCCTGACCTCAGATTCTCCGAACCGGGCCGTAAAACCGACCGCATTCCGGCCGGATTTACGGCCCGGTTCGTGGTCTCAGGCCGTGATGCCTACGGCGTCGAGGACGAAGGCGAGGACGAAGGCCTCGTCGCGCCAGGCGTCGTAGCGGCCGGACGGGCCCATGTGGCCCGCACCCATCTCGACCTTGAGGAGGACGGGGTGATCGTCGGTCTTGGTGGCGCGCAGCTTCTGCACCCACTTGGCCGGCTCCCAATAGCTGACGCGGGGGTCGTTGAGCCCTGCGGTGACGAGCAGCTTGGGGTAGTCCTGGGCCGTCACGTTGTCGTAGGGCGAGTAGGCCTTGATGTAGTCGTAGAACTCGCGCTGGTTGGGATTGCCCCACTCGTCCCACTCGATGACGGTCAACGGCAGTGACTCGTCGAGGATCGTCGTGAGCACGTCGACGAACGGGACCTCGGCGACCATGGCCGCGAACAGGTCGGGCCGCAGGTTGGCGACCGCCCCCATGAGCAGACCGCCCGCGCTGCCGCCACGGGCGACCAACCGGTCGGCGCGCGTGTAGTCAGCGCCGATCAGCGTCTCGGCACAGGCGATGAAGTCAGTGAAGGTGTTGCGCTTGTTGAGGAACTTGCCGTCCTCGTACCACCGCCGCCCCATCTCCCCGCCGCCGCGGATGTGGGCGATGGCGTACACGAAGCCGCGGTCGAGCAGGCTCAGCCGAAAGGACGAGAACGAGGGATCGCGGCTCGCTTCGTAGGACCCGTAGCCGTACAGGAAGCCCGGGGCCGATCCGTCGAGAGGCACGTCGGCTCGGCGCACGACCGAGATGGGCACCCGCTGGCCGTCGGACGCGGTCGCCCACAGCCGCTCCGTCACGTACTCCGAGGCGTTGTAGCCCCCGAGGACGGGCTGCTGTTTCTTGAGCTCCCGCGTGCGGGCCCGCACGTCGTAGTCGAACACCGACGAAGGGGTGACGAGTGACGTGTACCCGAACCGGAGCACGTCGGTGTCGTACTCGAGGTTGGTGCCACCGCCCGCTGTCGACACCGCCTCGGGCTGCTCGATCTCGTGCGTCTCGCCCGACGTGGTGTCCATGACCCGGATACGTCGCACCGCGTCGGCCCGCTCGTAGAGCACGAGATGACGGGCGAACGCCTCGACGCCGTCGAGCTTCACGTCGGCGCGGTGCCCGACGACGTCGGTCCAGTTGGCCCGGCCCGGGGAAGTGACCGGTGCCTCCACCAGTCGGAAGTTCTCGGCCTCGTCGTTGGTGACGATGAGGAAACGGTCGTCCTGGTGGTCGATGCCGTACTCGATGCCGTGCCGGCGGGGCTCGACCATGCGGAACTCGCCCGCGGGGTCGTCGGCCGCCAGCACCAGCAGCTCGGACGTCACCATGCTGTTCATCGACAGCACCAGCCACTGGTCGCTGCGAGTGCGGCCGATGCCGACGTAGAACGACTCGTCGTCCTCCTGATGCACGAGCGCGTCCGTGCTTGCTGAAACCCCCAGATGATGGCGGTACAAGCGCCACGGCCGCTTGGCATCGTTGAGCACGGTGTAGAAGACGGTGGCGTTGTCGAGGGCCCACGTCGCCCCGTAGGACACGCCGGGGATCTCATCGGCGAGGTCGGCGCCCGTCTCCAGGTCACGGAAGCGCAGGGTGAAGACCTCGTCGCCGTCGTAGTCGGTGGAGTACGCCACCACCCGGTGGTCGGGGCTGATGCTGAACGCGCCGAGGTCGAAGAACTCGGCGCCGCCCGCCAGCTCGTTCTCGTCCAGCAGCACTTCCTCAGGACCGTCCTCCGACCCCGTACGCCGGCAGTGGATGGGGTACTGCTGGCCTTCAACGGTGCGCGAGTAGTACCAGTAGCCGCCCCACGGCGACGGCACCGACAGGTCGGTCTCCTGGATGCGCGCCTTGATCTCGTCGAAGAGGGCGTGCTCCAACGGCCGGGTGCGCTCGGTCAGCGCCGCGGTGAAGGCGTTCTCGGCCTCGAGGTGGGCGATGACCTCGGGATCGGCCTTGTCCCGCAGCCAGTACCAGTCGTCCACCCGCGTGTCGCCGTGGGCGGTGAGGGGGACGGGTCGCCGCGGTGCCACCGGGGGCTTCATCCCCCGAGGTTACGCGGCGCTAGACGTTTTCAGACGTGGGCTCGAGCAGTGACAGGGCGTCGATGCCCACCCGCCGCCGGGCCCAGGTGACGACCTCGGGGTCGTCGGTCATGTAGATCATCTGCACCTGGCTGGAGCACCGCTCGATCATGTCGAGCAGCGACCACTTGACCTCGCTGCGCAGGCGGAACAGGGCTTCGTCGACCAGCAGCGGCACCGTCTCGTCGTGCGAGCCCGGCCTGCGGGCCGCGGCCAGGCGGGCCTGGAGCTGGGGCTCGATGTCGTTCGCCGTCACGCGCGTGATGGCACCGGAGGAGTCCAGTCCCGCCTCGAGCACGGCCACCCGGCGTTCGAGGGCGCTCTTGCGGTCGAGGACGCGCTGCACATCGGGCACGAGCCGCGACGCCGAGCTGTAGACGCTGCGTGCCTCGTCCCGCCGGGCCTCGAGCTCGGCGAGGTCGGGCTCCAAGGCGTCGGCGGGGCTGACCTTGGCGTCCCACTCGGGACGGGCCTCGTTGCGCACCCTCGCTTCGAGGGTCGTCAGCTCCGCGTCCACCTCGGCGAGCGGACGGGCCACCTCGCGGGTGCGCAGCCGTTCCTCGGCTCGGGTCAGGGCCCAATCGAAGCCGCCGATGCGGGCCGCCAGGTCGCCCTCGTCGAAGCCGAGCTCGGCCAGGCGGGCGTCGAGCTTCTCGCCGATGGCGGTCGTCTCGTGCTCGGCCTTCTCCATCGCCTGCTGCAGACGGGCCGTGACGGCCGTAGCCGCTTGGTGACGCACCATCGGTACCGCCATCGACAAGTCGTCGACACCGAAGGGCTGACAGGCCTGCAGCAGCTTGCGGCGGGCCCGCTCGACCTCGGGCTCGACGACCTCGACGAGCCGCTGGCGGGTGTCTTCGACCGCGGCGCCCGATCCTTCGAGATGGATGAGCGCATCGGCGTACTTGCGGACCTCGTCCTCGATCTCCAGCGCGGCTGCGACCGTGAGATCGTCGCCCGCGATCTCCGTCCAATGGTGGAGAGCGCGCCGGTGCTCGTAAGCAGCGACCTCGAGTCCCTCGCGCGTGGTGGGCTCGAGCGTCGCCTGGACGCGGCGGATGTGGAAGGAGAGATAGGACGGGATGTGGTGTTGCTCGAGCACCGCAGCCTCGGCCCGCTCCGCCTCCTCGACCGCCTTCTTGGGAAGCACGGTGGCCCACACGTAGGCGGCGCCCGCGGCGAGGAGCGGGAGCGGCGCCAGGAGCGGCAGCAGCATCACGAACGCGGCGGCGACCACTACCGCGGAGCCACCGAGGACGAGGGCGGGCATCATTCGCTTCTCGGCCAGCTGCTGGGCGTCCTCCACGGCGTCGTGGGCCCGCTCCAGCTCGGCGGCCGCGTCGGCCATCCCGCCGTCGGCCTCGAGGCCCCCGACAAGGATCGACGCGTCCTCCAGCTTGCGACCGGCGTCGACGGCGGCGTACGCCGTCTCCCACACCATGGGCTGGTGCAGACGGCCGAGCCGCACGACCGCGGGGTGCGACGGCTCGGGCAGGTGGGAGATGGTCCAGTTCTGGAGCCTGGCCTCGAGCTCGGCCCGCTCGGTCTCGGCCTTCTCGTAGGCGGCGGCGAGGGCGCCGAACTCGGCGGGCACCTCGGCCGGGGCGGCGAGCGCGTCCTGCAGGGTGCTCGGGTCGAGCCGTTCGCGGTCGCCGAAGCGCTCGGTCTCGGTGGCGAGACGGGCCGCGGCGCGCTGCCACCGGTCGGCCAGCCGGCGCACGTCGGGCGCGGCGGCGACCAGCCGCTTGTGGGTGGCGGCCGCCTCGCTGCCGCCACGGATGGAAGCGGCCTCGGCCCGCACCTGCTCGAGCTGCATGAGCATCTGGGCGTAGCGACGCTTGGCCTCGCCCTCCTGCACGCCGCGCAGGCGTTCCTCGGCGTCCTCCAGCTCGGTGCGCAGCGCCTCGGCCGTGTCGCGGGCCTGGGCCGCGTTCTCGACCTCTTCGGTCAGCTGGGCGAGAGCCTGACGGGCTTCACGCAGCTCGGCCGGTTCGGGCACGCCGATGTCCGTCGCCAGCAGGCCGAGATCGGCCGCGGTCAGGTGGGCGTAGCGGCGCAGGCCGTCGGCGTCGAGTCCGAGCATGCGGGGGATGTCGGTGGCGGGACCGCCCGCCTCGTCCACGTGGCGCACCGTGCCGTTGCCATCGCTGATGGCCCGCACCCGCATGCCGGTGGCGTCAACGTAGAGAAGCTCGGTGCGCTGCTCGAGCCCACCCGCGAGGGCGCCCACGAGCATGTCGATCAGCTCGCGCCGCTCCTCCCCGCCGATGCCGCTCACGACCGTCAACCGGTCGTGGAACGCCAGCGTCAGGTCATCGCCACCGATCTGTAGGGTCAGCTGCTCCAACCGCACGAAAATCCGTCCCTCCGCCTCGACACTCGCTCTCCGTGATCATCGGCAAACCACTCTCCGTACTGAAGTTGCCGGCTCGATCCGCCCGGGCCGGGACGAACCCCCCCGGGGCCCCGGAGGACCGCTCCGTTAGCCTCGGACCGTGACGACGGCCCGCAGCCCTCGGCGCGCGGGGTGGCGGCTCCTCGGGGCGACGATCCGCCCGCAGCGCACGGGCATCATCATCGGGGTCGTCGCGGGGCTGGTGTGGACCGCGGCCAAGGTGACCATCCCCACCCTCACCCGGCTGGCCATCGACCGGGGTGTGATCGCTGACGAGCCCGGGGCGCTGGCCCGCTGGTCGGTCGCGATGCTGGCGGTGGGCCTGGTGTCGGCCGCGTGCACCGGCACCCGTCGCTACCTCGCCTTCGGCATCGCCCACCGGGCCGAGACCGAGCTGCGGCGCCGGCTCTTCGCCCACCTGCAGCGTCTGCACTTCGCCTTCCACGACCGGGCCCAGACGGGCCAGCTCATGTCGCGCGCCGCCACCGACCTGCAGCAGATCCAGGGCTTCGTGGTGCTCATCCCCATCACCGTCTCCAACGCCATGACGGTGCTGGCCGTGGCCGTCATCCTCACCCTCACCAACCCGGGGCTGGCGCTCCTCGCCCTTGGCGCCCTCCCGCTGGTGAACGTGGCGGCCAAGCGCTTCTCGTCGCGCATCCACCCCGTCTCCCTCGAGCTGCAGCAGGAGCTGGCTGGCGTGTCGACGGTGGTGGAGGAGACGGTCACCGGCATCCGGGTCGTCAAGGGGTTCGGGGCCGAGCCCATCCAGGCGGCCCGCATGGGGGAGCGCACCGTCAGGGTCTACGAGCGGGCCATGCGGGCGGCCCGCATCCGGGCCGGCTTCATGCCCGTGCTCGACTTCCTGCCCGCCCTCGGCCTCGTTGCCGTGCTCTGGTACGGCGGCCACCAGGTGCTCGACGGCCGACTCACCATCGGCGAGCTGGTGGCGTTCAACACCTACGTGCTCATGCTCATCTGGCCGCTGCGGATGACGGGCATGCTCATCGCCCAGGCCCAGCGGGCGGTGGCCGCGGCCCAGCGGGTCAACGAGATCCTCTCGACCGAGCCCGAGATCGTCGACCGCCCCGACGCCCGTCCGTTGCCCGCCGGCGGCGGCGAGGTGCGCTTCGAGGGCGTGCGCTTCGGCTACGTGGCCGGCGCGGCCCGCCCCGTCCTCGACAACCTCGACCTCGTCATCAAGCCGGGTGAGGCGGTCGCGCTCGTCGGCCCGACAGGCTGCGGCAAGACCACCGTCGCCCGCCTCATCCCCCGCTTCTACGACGTGGACGACGGGCAGGTGCTGCTCGACGGCGTCGACGTCCGCCACCTCAAGCTCCAGGAGCTGCGTCATGCGGTCGGCATCGTGTTCGAGGACACGTTCCTCTTCGGCGACTCGGTGCGCGCCAACATCGCCTTCGCCGACCCCGAGGCGTCACAGGCGCGGGTCGAGTCGGCGGCGCGCCTGGCCGGCGGCCACGAGTTCATCGAGCGCCTGCCCAAGGGCTACAACACGCTGCTCGGCGAGCGGGGCTTCTCGCTGTCGGGCGGGCAGCGCCAGCGCATCGCATTGGCGCGCGCCATCCTGGCCGACCCGCGCGTGCTCATCCTCGATGACGCCACGTCGTCGGTGGATCCCACCAAGGAGCACGAGATCCGCGGGGCCATGGCCGAGGTGATGGCCGGGCGCACGACGATCGTGATCGCGCACCGGCCCGCCACCATCGCCTTGGCCGACCGCGTCATCCTGCTCGACGAGGGGCGCATCATCGCCGAGGGCACCCACGACCAGCTGCTGGCCGAGAACGAGCGCTACCGCCAGGTGCTCGCGCAAGCCGCGGAACAGGACGCCGCATGAGCGGAGCCTGCGGAGCGACCCATGTGGTGGAGCTGGACCACCATCGAGCTGGCGAGATGGTGGTCCAGTGAGCGGAGCGGTGGAGTAATGGCCTGGATGCGCGGGGCTGCCGTGTCCGAGGAGGACAAGCTCACACGCGAACAGGCCCGCCATGTCATCCGGCGCGCCTTTTCCATGCTGCGGCCATACAAGTGGGAGGTCGTCGGGGCCTTCGCGGTGATGCTCGGGTCGACGGCGGCCATCCTGTCCGGCCCCGCCCTCGTCCGCTACGGCATCGACCGCGGCGTGCGCAAGCACAGCGGCGGCGCCATCGACCGGGCCGCCATCGGCTACCTCGTCGTCGCCGTCCTCGCCCTCGTGCTGTCGCGCGCCCAGATCCTGCTCGTGACCCGGCTGGGGGAGAAGTTCCTGCGCGACCTGCGCCTGCGCGTCTTCGACCACATCCAGTCCATGTCGATGGCGTTCTTCGACAAGGAGCAGACGGGCAAGCTCGTGGCCCGCATGACCTCCGACATCGACTCGCTGCAGGAGCTGGTGCAGCAGGGCCTGGTGCAGTTCGTCACCAACACGCTGCTCATCGTGCTGTCGGTCGTCGTGCTCGTCGCCATGTCGCCGATGCTGGCCCTCTTGTGCATGATCAGCCTGCCCATCGTGATCGTGGCCAGCGTCCGCTTCCAACGCTCCTCGAACGAGGCCTACCTGGCGGTGCGCGACCGCATCGGCCAGACGCTGTCGACGCTGCAGGAGGGCCTCTCGGGCGTGCGGGTGATCCAGGCCTTCGGACGCGAGGAGGTGCAGGAGCGCCGCTTCACCCAGGAGAACCAGGCCCAGCTCGATGCCCAGATGCGCGCCGTCAAGATCTCGGCGCGCTACTTCCCCGTCATCGAGCTGGCCAGCGTGGCCACTACCGCGGCCATCGTCGGCCTGGGCGGCGTGCTCGTGCACCGCGACGCCGTGACGGTGGGGACGCTGGCCGCCTTCGTGCTGTATCTCACCAACCTGTTCGAGCCCATCCAGCAGCTGAGTCAGCTGTTCAACCTCGTGCAGCAGGCGGGAGCTGCGCTGGCCAAGCTGTTCGGCCTGCTCGACACCCGCTCGACGCTGCCCGAGCGGGTGGGAGCGGTGGACCTGCCCGCCCACGGCGACATCGAGGCCACCGGCGTGGCGTTCTCCTACGACGGCGTGACGCCGGTGCTGGCGGGCGTCGACCTGCGGGTCGCGCCGGGCGAGCGCGTCGCGCTGGTCGGACCCACCGGCGCCGGCAAGTCGACGCTGGCCAAGCTGCTTTCTCGTCTGTACGACCCGACCGAGGGCGCGATCGCCTTCGCTGGCGTCGACCTGCGCGACGCGACGCTGCGCTCGCTGCGGGAGCGCATCGTGGTGGTCCCCCAGGAGGGCTACCTGTTCAACGGGACGATCCTCGACAACGTGCGCATCGGGCGGAAGGGCGCGACCGACGACGAGGTCATCGATGCCCTGCGCATGATCGGCGTCGAGGAGCGCTTCCGCGCCTTTGCCGAGGGGCTGCAGACCGAGGTGCGGGAGCGGGGCTCGCGGCTGTCGGCGGGGGAGCGCCAGCTCGTCTCGCTGGCGCGCGCCGCGCTGGCCAACCCCGAGGTGCTCGTGCTCGACGAGGCCACCTCCTCGCTCGACCCCGGTACCGAAGCCGACGTCGAGGGCGCCATGAACGCGCTCATGGAGGGCCGCACCGTTCTGGTGATCGCCCATCGGCTGTCGACGGCCGAGCGCGCCGACCGCGTGGTCGTCGTCGACGCGGGCGGCATCGCCGAGGTCGGCACCCACGAAGAGCTCCTGGCCCGAGAGGGCCGCTACGCCGCCCTCTACGCCAGCTGGTCCGGCGGCCTGGCCGCGGCGTCCTGATCAGGGCTCGCGTTCCGCGTGACCACCGCTCTAGGAACCTGCGCGTTTGCGTACACAGAATGGTCTGGTTGCGGGACCCGGAAGAGAAATATAACGTTCCCTATATATGGCCTCGATGACCCAGGAGGAGCGCCGGGCCGACACCCGTGAGCGGCTGCTCCGGGCCGCAGCGGACCTGTTCGCCCGCAAGGGCGTCGACGCCGTCTCCGTCGACGCCATCGCCGACGAGGCCGGCCGCACCTCGGGCGCCCTCTACGACCACTTCGGCGGCAAGCAGGGCCTCGTCGCCGCTCTCGTCGACACCATGCGCAACGAGCTGGCCGCCGTCATCGGCGGCGAGTCGGGCACCAGCGACGACCCCGAGCGCCGCATCGACGCCCTGTGGCGCAACTTCGTCGACCACCCCGACGAACAGGGCGGCCTGTGGCTGCTGCTCGAGCACGAGCTCTGGCTACGCGCCGCGCGCGATCCGGCGGTCCGCGAGGCGCTGGCCGCTCGCTACGCCGCTGGCCGCAAGGGCATGCACCGGGCCTTCTCCGAGTGGGACGCGGAACCGGCCGTTCCTCCCAAGGCCCTGCCGCCGCTCGTCCTTGCCCTGCTGCTCGGCCTCGAGATGCAGCGCCGCCTCGACCCGTCTGCCGTTCCCGACCACGTCGCTCGAGCTGGGCTCGCCGCCCTGTTCGGCATCGACCTCGACTGAGGAGACCACCATGCACACGCCCATCTGCGACGAGCTCGGCATCGAGTTCCCGATCTTCGCCTTCACCCACTGTCGGGACGTCGTCGCCGCCGTCAGCAAGGCCGGAGGGTTCGGCGTGCTCGGTGCCGTCGGCTTCACGCCCGAGCAGCTCGAGATCGAGCTCAACTGGATCGACGACAACATCGGCGACCACCCCTACGGCGTCGACATCGTCATCCCCGGCAAGTACGAGGGCCAGGGCGGCGAGGAGGATCCCGAGAAGCTGGCCGACATGCTGCGGGAGATGGTGCCGCAGGGGCACCTCGACTTCGCCAAGAAGATCCTCGCTGACCACGGCGTCCCGGAGCTGCCGGACGTCGACAGTCAGAGTCTCCGTCTGCTCGGCTGGACCGAGGCTACGGCGACGCCGCAGGTCGACGTGGCCCTCGGCCACGAGAAGATGACCCTGATCGCCAACGCCCTCGGCACGCCTCCGCCCGAGGTCGTCACCCGCATCAAGGATGCAGGCCGCAAGGTCGCCGCGCTGTGCGGATCGGCGCACCAGGCGTCCAAGCACGTGGACGCGGGGATCGACTTCATCATCGCCCAGGGCACCGAGGGCGGCGGTCACACCGGCGAGATCGGATCGCTCGTCCTGTGGCCCCAGGTCATCGCCGCCGCCGGCGACGTCCCGGTGCTCGCGGCCGGCGGCATCGGCTCGGGCGCCCAGATCGCAGCCGCTCTCGCCCTCGGTGCACAGGGCGTGTGGGCGGGGTCGCTGTGGCTCACCGTCGAGGAGTCCGACCTGCCCCCAGCCCAGAAGGAGCAGCTGCTCAAGGCCGAGAGCCGCAACACGGTGCGGTCCCGCTCCGTCACCGGCAAGCCGGCCCGGATGCTGCGCAACGACTGGACCGAGGCGTGGGAGCAGCCCGGTTCCCCCGACCCCCTCCCCATGCCCCTGCAGTACATGGTCTCCGGCGACATGGTCGCCCGCACCCACCAGTACCCCGAGAAGTCCCTCGACGTCATGTTCAACCCGGTGGGCCAGGTCGTCGCCCAGCTCAAGGACGTCCGCAAGTCGAAGGACGTCATCATGACCCTGGTCGAGGAGTACATCGAGGCCGTCGAGCGCCTCCAGACCCTCACGTCCGCCTAGCCGCCGCCCTACTACCCTCCGCCCATGGCGACGACCACCCGGAAGTTCGGGGCGGGGAACCGGGAGAGTCACGACGCCTCGGAGTTCTACGCCCGGGGGCTGGCGCCGGCCGAGTTCTCCAAGGACAAGACGGTCAACGACGCCACCGATGTCAACCAGATCTGGTGCCACTCGGCCGAGGCCATGACCGAGCTGCCGGACAACAGCGTCGCCCTCATGGTGACATCGCCGCCGTATCACGCGGGCAAGGACTACGACACCGACGACACGTTCGAGGAGTACCTCGGCCTGCTCGG
>JBEEFQ010000297.1:0-7984 GCA_041166245.1 Actinomycetota bacterium
TCGTCGGCATCGATCCCACGATGGCGCAACTCGCGGCGGCACACGAGCGGGCCGGCGGCGTGCAGTACGCGCGCGGCAACGCCGACGCGCTGCCGTTCCGGTCGGCGTCGTTCGACCGGGTGGTGGCCTGCCTGGTGTTCGAGCACATCACCGAGGTCGACGACGCCGTGGCCGAAGTGGCCCGAGTGTTGGAGCCGGGCGGGCGCTTCTGCTTCTTCCTCAACCACCCGCTGCTGCAGACACCCAACAGCGGCTGGATCGACGACCACATCCTCGACGAGCAGTACTGGCGCATCGGCCCCTACCTCACCGAGGAAGTCACCCTCGAAGAGGTCGAGAAGGGCGTGCACCTCACCTTCGTGCACCGCCCCCTGTCCCGCTACGTCAACCTCATGGCCGCCCACGGCCTCGTCATCACCCGCATGGAAGAGCCCGCCCCACCACCCGGCTTCCTGGCCAGAGCCCACGAATACGCCGAAGCCGCCACCATCCCCCGCCTCCTCTACCTGCGGGCCGAGAAGCTCCTGCCCTAGCCGTTTGCCTTCCCGGTTTGGGACCGCTGACCCACGTCACGTGTGGGTTTGCGGTCCCAAACCGGTGCGGCGGGCGAAGTAGACGGAGCGAATCTCGGCGCCGACTTGTGCGGGCCGGCGGACGACGTCGAGCCACGTGTAGCGGAGGAAGGCCCAGCCGAGTGCGGAGAGTCGGTTCTGGCGAGCGAGATCGTGACGGCGGGCCGAGTCGGAGGAGTGGACTTCCCAGCCGTCGACCTCGACGCAGAGCAACACCAGCGGGAACGGAAAGTCCAGGCGATATTCGCCGTGCTCGCCGGCGATGAGCTCGCATACCGGCTTCTCGGGGAGATCGAGACGCCCGATGAGCGAACCCATCCTCGCCTCCAGCACGCTCGGGGACCGGCTCCCCTCGATGCCCAGCTCGGTCAGGATGGCCCGCAGAACCCCGGCGCCGCGACGACCGGGCCGCCCGACCCGATCGAGCTCGGCCTTGGCGCCCATGACGGTGACCAGTCGGGCGCCGACGGCATTGAGCAGAGCCTCCTTCACCTGCTCCTGGGGAAGCACGGCCCCGGCGTCGACCAACGAGCGGAGCGGGTTCGTGACCGGGATCCCTAGCCGGACGTTGTGCGTCGTGCGGGCGAGGTCACGGCAGCGATGGACGATGACGCCCCGCAACTGCGGGCTGGATCCACGTGGCACGACGATCTCGGGCTTCGCTGCCGAGCTCCTGAGCACCCCCCACAGCCACAGCGCCGAACGATGGGACGCCATCGCGTCCTCGCCCGCCGCCAGGCACGCCGCGACCAGACGCCTGCCGGGCGAGTCGGGTGCCCCGACGACGCCGTACACGCCGCGGTGGATGCGCTCGAGTGCGCCGGTACGCAGCGCCCACTCGACCTGGCGGGACGTCATGCCGGCGGCCAGGAACTGATCCAACGCCCCGACGCCGTACTGCTCAGCGGTTTGGGCAGAGATACCCACGCCAGACGTGGGTAAGCGTGCCCAAACCGGGATGGGGTGGGCGCCTCGCATGTCGCTCATGGGCCCGTGTCCTACTCAGGGGGTGTGACAATGGGGGGCTGTGAGCGAGTTCCTCATCGTGACGGGGTTGTCGGGAGCGGGGCGGTCGACCGCGGCTGACGCCCTGGAGGACATGGGGTGGTTCGTCATCGACAACCTGCCGCCCGCGCTGATCGGCAAGATGACCGAGCTGGTGAGCAGGCCGGGCAGCGAGACGGAGAAGATGGCGCTCGTCGTGGGTCGGGGCGGCGAGGGGGTGGACGAGCTCCTGCCTGCCATCGAGCTGCTGCGGGGGAGCAGCGAGCGACTCCGGGTCCTGTTCCTGGACGCAGCCGACGAGGCCCTCGTGCGGAGGTACGAGGGCACCAGACGCCGCCACCCCGTCTTCGGCGAGGGCGTGGGCGTGCTGGAGGGGATCGCGAGGGAACGCAGCCTGCTCGACCCCATCAAGGAGACGGCGGACATCGTCATCGACACGACCGAGCTCAACGTCCACCAGCTGCGGGAGCGCCTCGTCGAGTTCTTCACCCACGACGACCCGGCCGCGGCCATGCAGGTGACGGTCGTGTCCTTCGGCTACAAACACGGGCTGCCCCTGGACCTGGACAACGTGATCGACTGCCGCTTCCTCCCCAACCCGCACTGGGTCGACGAGCTCCGCCCCCTCACCGGGTTGGACGAGCCCGTGCGCGAGTACGTGCTCGGTCAACCCGAGACCAAGGAGTTCCTCGACAAGCTCGACGAGCTCTTCACCCTGCTGCTGCCCCTCTATGTGCGCGAGGGCAAGAGCTACCTGTCGATCGGTGTGGGCTGCACCGGCGGCCACCACCGCTCGGTGGTCCTGGCCGAGGAGCTGGCCCGCCGCATCGGGGAGAACGGCTTCAACCCCCTCGTCGTGCATCGAGACGTCAACCGTTGATGCAGCCCCGCGTGGTCGCCCTCGGCGGGGGCCACGGCCTGGCGACCAGCCTCCGTGCCGCTCGCCGCTACGCGGGCAGCATCACCGCCATCGTGTCGGTGGCCGACGACGGCGGTTCGAGCGGCCGCCTGCGACAGGCCCTCGGCATCGAGGCGCCTGGCGACCTGCGCCGCTGCCTGGTCGCCCTCGCGAGGGACGAGCGATCGGTCCTGGCGCGAGCCTTCGAGCACCGCTTCGAAGCGGGCGAGCTCGAAGGCCACGCCCTCGGCAACATCCTCATCGCGGGCCTGGCCAGCGCGACGGGGGACTTCCGCGCCGCCCTCGACGAGGCGGGCCGCCTCCTCGACGCCGTCGGCCGCGTGTTGCCCGCCACCACCGGGCCCGTCGTCCTCAAGGGCGAGGCCGCCACCGGATCGGTCGAGGGACAGGTCAACGTGGCCGAGGCCGGACGTCTGAGCGCGGTCTCCCTCGTCCCGCCCGACGCCGAGGCCCCGCCCGAGGCCCTCGATGCGATCGCCGAGGCCGATCAGATCATCATCGGCCCCGGCTCCCTCTTCACCAGCGTCCTCGCCGTCGCTGTGGTTCCGGAGATCCGGGCCGCCCTTGCAGCAGGCACCGCCCAGAAGGTCTACGTGTGCAACCTGGGCGCTCAGGAGAAGGAGACCACCGGCTTCGACGGCGCCGCCCACGTGGAGGCCCTCATGGCGCATGGCGTCACCCCTGACGTGGTCATCGGTGATCCGGACGGCCTTCCCACGGGCGATTCGGCCGTCGCGTGGATGGAACGGGCGGTGGCCCGGCCCGACGGACTGGCTCACGACCCGGCGAGATTGGCAGAAGCCCTGCAGGAACTGCTCAAGTAGTACGAGATCAAGGAGGATCCATGGCTGTACGAGTCGGTATCAACGGGTTCGGGCGCATCGGCCGCAACTTCTTCCGGGCTGTCCGCAAGGGCGGCATGGACGTCGACCTGATCGCGGTGAACGACCTCACGTCGCCCGAGATCAACGCCCACTTGCTGAAGTACGACTCGACCCACGGCGTCCTGCAGGACGAGGTCAAGGTCACCGGTTCGGGCATCGCCGTCGGCGGCGACGAGTTCAAGGTGTTCGCCGAGAAGGACCCGAAGGCACTGCCATGGGGCGACCTCGGCGTGGACGTCGTCATCGAGTCCACCGGTGTGTTCACCGACGGTGAGAAGGCGGCGGCCCACATCGACGGTGGCGCCCCCCGCGTGATCATCTCCGCCCCCGCCACCAACGTGGACGCCACCTTCGTCGTCGGCGTGAACGACGACACCTTCGACCCCGCGAACCACAAGATCGTCTCCAACGCCTCGTGCACGACCAACTGCTTCGTGCCCATGGTCAAGGTCCTCGACGACGCCTTCGGCGTCGAGAAGGGCCTCATGACGACGGTGCACGCCTACACCAACGACCAGAACCTGCTCGACCTGGTCAAGACCGACCTGCGCCGGGCGCGTGCGGCCGCCGTCAACATCGTCCCGTCATCGACAGGGGCGGCCCGGGCCACGAGCCTGGTGCTCGAGTCCATGAAGGGGAAGCTCGACGGCACCGCGCTGCGGGTGCCCGTGCAGGACGGCTCCATCACCGACTTCGTCGCCATCATCAACAAGGACGCGACCGTCGAGGAGGTCAACGCCGCCTACCGGGAGGCGGCGTCGAGCGGCCCGCTCGCCAACGTCCTCGAGTACGGCGAGGACCCGATCGTCTCCAGCGACATCGTCGGCTCGGCCGCGTCGTGCACGTTCGACTCCCAGCTCACCATGGTGCTCGGCAACATGGTCAAGGTTCTCGGCTGGTACGACAACGAGTGGGGCTACTCGAACCGGCTGGTCGACCTGGCCGTCATCGTCGGTCGCGCCGGCAAGTAGTGCTGCCAGTTCTCGAGGACCTGCCCGACCCGTCGGGCAAGCGGGTCCTGCTGCGCGCCGACTTCAACGTCCCCATGGCCGACGGCCGCATCGAGGACGACATGCGCATCCGCGCCGCTCTGCCCACCATCCAGTGGCTGCAGGAGGGGGGAGCGACGGTCACCGCGTGCACCCATCTGGGCCGGCCCAAGGGCAAGCCCGACCCGAAGTACTCGGTCGAGCCCGTGCGCGAGCGGCTCAACGAGCTCGCCCCCGGTGTCGAGCTGCTCGAGAACCTGCGCTTCGATCCGGGCGAAGAGGCCAACGACCCCGCCTTCGTCGACAAGCTGATCGAGGGCCAGGACCTCTACGTCAACGACGCGTTCGGCGCCTGCCACCGGGCCCACGCGTCGATCGTGGGTCCACCGCAGCGCCTTCCCAGCGCGGCCGGGCGCCTCCTCGCCAAGGAGGTCGAGGTCCTCGGCGGGCTCATCGACGGCCCCAAGCGCCCGTTCGTCGCGGTGCTCGGCGGCGCCAAGGTGAGCGACAAGCTCGGCGTGATCCGCACGTTGCTCGAGAAGGTCGACTCGCTCGTGGTCGGCGGGGGTATGTGCTTCACCTTCTTCGCCGCCCTGGGTCACCCAGTGGGCGACAGCCTCCTCGAGGAGGACCAGATCCCCACGTGCAAGGAGCTGCTCGACTCGGGCAAGCGCATCGTGCTGCCGTCCGACATCGTCGCCATGGGTCCGGGCGACGAGATCCGTCAGATCGGCCGCAGCATCCCCGACGGCTGGAAGGGCCTCGACATCGGGCCCGGGACCGCGGCGGAGTTCACCGACGAGATCGAAGGGGCCCGCACCGTGCTCTGGAACGGGCCCATGGGCCTGTTCGAGGATCCCCGGTTCGCGTCCGGCACCCAGGCGATCGCCCAGGCGGTGGCCGACACGCGGGCCTTCACCGTCGTCGGGGGCGGCGACAGCGCGGCCGCCATGGCCCAGTTCGGCCTGGCCGACGACGTCGACCACCTCTCGACCGGCGGCGGCGCATCGCTCGAGTTCCTGGAGCTGGGCGGTCACCTCCCCGGCATCGACGCGCTAGAGAAGACAGCGAGATGAGAACCTCACCGAGACTCCAGCATCAGCCCGCGATGGGGGACCGAGCCGAACACGAGGTCCTCGGCCGGACGTGTGGGGCCCCATCGCACATCAGCGAGCGCAGCTTGCAAGCGAGCGAATGTGATGGCTGAGACACCGGACAGGAAGCCGCTCATCAGCGGCAACTGGAAGATGCACCACACCCACCTCGACGCCATCCGGCTCGTGCAGAAGCTGTCCTACGCCATCACGGACGCGGACTACGAGCGGGTCGACATCTCCGTGCACCCCACCTTCACCAGCCTGCGCGCCATCCAGACCTTGCTGGACGCGGACGGCATCCCCATCCTCCTCGGCGCCCAGAACTGCCACTGGGAGGACAAGGGCGCCTACACCGGCGAGGTGAGCCCGGTGATGCTGGCCAAGCTCGACGTCAAGTACGTCATCGTCGGCCACTCGGAGCGGCGGGAGCTCTTCGGCGAGACCGACGAGTGGGTCAACAGAAAGGTCCAGTCGGTGCTGGCGCATGCCATGACGCCGATCATGTGCTGCGGCGAGACGCTCGAGGAGCGGGAGGCGGGCGGCACCGAGGACAAGGTCAGCGGCCAGGTGCGGGCCGGGCTCGACGGCGTCACCAAGGAGCAGGTCGCCGGCCTCGTCATCGCCTACGAGCCCATCTGGGCAATCGGCACGGGGCGCAATGCCACCCCCGACGACGCCCAGGCCACGTGCGCCACCATTCGCGCGGTTGTGGCCGATGTGTTCGGCAAGCAGGCGGCCGCCGCGGTGCGCATCCAGTACGGCGGATCGGTCAAGCCGGCCAACGCCGCCGAGCTGCTCGGTCAGGCCGACATCGACGGCGCCCTCGTCGGCGGGGCGAGTCTCGAGGCTGACGACTTCGCGGCCATTGTCCAAGCGGACTGACACACCCTGTTAACCTCGATTCGGTGCTGACAGCCATCGTCGTCGTCATCCACGTCATCGTGTCCGGTGCAATGATCCTGTTGATCCTGCTGCACAGCGGCCGCGGTGGCGGGCTTTCCGACATGTTCGGCGGCGTCAGCGCAGCAGGGGCGGGCTCAACCATGGTCGAGAAGAACCTCGACCGAATCACCGTGGCCGCTGCAGTCGTCTTCGCCTTCACAACGATCATCCTGGCGTTGCGCCTGCAGTAGCCCTCCAACCGGAGGTTTCTATACCCGTGCGACGCAAGCATCCGTTCTGGTTGCTCAGCCTGTTTCTGTCGTTCACCCTGATTGCCGCCGCGTGCGGCGGTGACGACGGAGGCGGCGACACCACTGCCACGACCGTGGCCGACGAGGCGGTCCCCAAGGGCGGCACCGTCACCCTCGGCTGGGAGCAGGAGCCCGACTGCGTGGACTGGATCGGGAGCTGCGGTGGGTCCAGCTACGGCTTCTGGGCCGGCAACGTCAACACCATGCCCCGCCCGTACACCTTCGTGCCGGAGGGGAAGAACACCGTCTACAAGCCGAGTGAGCTCCTGACCGGCGAGGCCAAGCTCGAGACGAGCCCGAAGCAGAAGGTCACCTACAGCATCAACCCCAAGGCGGTGTGGTCGGACGGCCAACCCATCACCTCCTCGGACTTCAAGTACCTGTGGGAGCAGATCACCACGGGCGACGACATCTACGACACCAGCGGCTACATCAACATCGAGAGCGTCGACGACAGTGATCCCGCGACCGCGGTGGTGACCTTCAAGGAGGTCTATGCCGACTGGAAGAGCCTGTTCGGCGGCGGCTACGGGCTCTACCCGTCGCACCTGCTGAAGGGCAAGGACCGCAACGCGGAGACGGCCAACGGCTACACGTGGTCGGGCGGGCCTTTCATGATGACGGGCTGGAACAAGGGCTCCGACATCACCCTGGTCCCCAACCCGAAGTTCTGGGGCAAGAAGCCGAACCTCGACAAGGTCGTCATCAAGTTCATCACCGACTCGGCCGCTGAGTTCCAGGCGTTCAAGGCCGGCCAGGTGGACGCGATCTACCCGCAGCCCCAGCCCGACGCCGTCGACCAGATCAAGGCCGGCATCCCGGGCACCAAGAAGGCCATCAGCACCAACACCGTCAACCTCGAGGCGCTTTGGATCAACAACGACAAGGCGCCGTTCAATGACGAGAAGGTGCGCCAGGCCCTCGGGTACGCAATCGACCGCGACGCGGTGGTGGCCCGCCTGTTCGGTGGCCTCGGCGTGACCAAGGCCATGCAGACGATGATCCCGCTCGTGCTCACCGACTACGCCACCACGGCGTGGTCGAAGTACAAGCTGGACCTCACCAAGGTGGACTCGCTGCTGAAGTCGGCCGGCTACGCCAAGGGCAGCGACGGCATCTACGCCAAGGGTGGTCAGAAGCTCCAGTTCGAGTTCAAGACCACCACCGGCAACGCCCGCCGCAGCCTCACGCTCCAGATCATCCAGGAGCAGCTCAAGGCCGCGGGCATGGTGGCCACCATCAACCCGCAGAAGTCGGGTGACCTGTTCGGGAGCCAGCTGCCGAAGGGTGATTACCAGGTCGCCCTGTACGCCGGTGTGCTGACG
>JBEEFQ010000298.1:0-3047 GCA_041166245.1 Actinomycetota bacterium
CCCCAGCACGTGAAGGCGATCGACGCCTACTGGAGCTCCGCGGCCGAGCACGGCATGAACGCGTCGACGTTCACCGCGCGGGTCATCACCAGCACCGGCGCGGACGTCGCGGCGGCCTTCTCCGGTGCCATCGGTGCCATGAGCGGACCGCTGCACGGTGGCGCCCCGGCACGGGTGCTGACGATGATCGAGGCGGTCGAGAAGTCCGGCGATGCCACCGCGTACGTCAAGGACCTGCTCGACTCCGGCGAGCGGCTGATGGGCTTCGGTCACCGCGTCTACCGTGCCGAGGACCCCCGGGCCCGCGTGCTCCGGCGTACCGCCCGTGAGCTGAACGCCCCTCGCTACGAGGTAGCCGAGGCGCTCGAGCAGGCCGCCCTGAAGGAGCTGAGGGAGCGCCGCCCGGACCGGGTGCTGGAGACCAACGTGGAGTTCTGGGCGGCCATCGTCCTCGACTACGCCGAGGTGCCGGCCAACATGTTCACCTCGATGTTCACCTGTGGGCGCACCGGCGGCTGGTCGGCCCACATCCTCGAGCAGAAGCGCACCGGCCGCCTGATCCGGCCGTCCGCGGTCTACATCGGACCCAGTGCCCGCAAGGCCGACGAGGTCGACGGCTGGCAGTCGGAGTGGGCCGGCTAGGACTTCGTCCGCGCGTGACGCCGCCGCTGGACGGCGTTGCCGATCCGCAGCGCGGTACGCATCACCCTCGGTGCCGAGCGTGCGGTCTGCAGCGCCGTGCGATCCATGGGCGTGGCCATCGACGCCTCGACGGGGAGGTTCGCGATCTGCTCGCCGGCGCGATCGAGGGCGAACAGCTCCCAGAGGCCGGGCACACCCTTGAGCTCCTGCTGGCCGCGGCTGGTGAACGACAGCCTCGAGCCGGCCACGAGGTCGTGCACCGCGCGTGACACCAGTACCTCGCCGGGGCGGGCTGCAGAGCCGACGCGGGCGCCGATGTGGACGCTCAGCCCGGTGACGTCGCGACCGGTGCGCTCGAGCTCGCCGGTGTGTACGCCGGCCCGGACCTGGACACCCAGCTCCTCCGCCTCGCGACAGATCGTCTCCGCGCAGCGCACCGCCCTGCTCGTCCCGTCGAAGACGCTGAACGTGCCGTCGCCGGTGACCTTGACGAGCCGGCCACCGGCGCGCTCGACCTCGAGCCGCACCTGCCGCTCGTGGGTGCCCCGCAGCTCCCGGTAGCGCGCGTCGCCGATGCTGGCGACCAGCTCGGTCGACGACACCACATCGGTGAACAGGAGCGTGCCGAGGTAGCGGTCGGCCTCCACCGAATGCTGTGCGCCGGTGGACGCCTCCTCGATCTGCTCGATCACCGGGATCCAGGCCTCCCCGATCGAGGCACCGGGAAGGGTGGCCGGGAGCTCGACGTAGGTCGCGCCGGGGATCAGCTCGGCCACGCGGCGGTTGGCCGCCTCCGGCACCGGGTCGCCCGACAGCCGCACCACTCGCGTCGGCACACTTGGTAGGCCAGCGTCGCGCCCTCGCGCTCGACGTAGCGAGCCTCGGGTGCGTCCATGCCTCGATGCTAGAGAAATCGGGCTCGCCCCTTGACAGGGATTAGTTAGTCCGGTGAACTAACTTATATGACCCAGGTCACGCCGGTCGGCCGGCAGCTTCGCCCCAGCGGCAAGCTGCTCCAGGAGGACGCGCGTCGCCACCACCGCTCGCTCCTCCTGCAGGCGCTGTTCCGTGACGGCCCCGCAAGCCGCGCCGACCTGGCCCGCTCCACCGGGCTGACCCGGGTCACCGTGTCGGACCTGGTCGGCGAGATGGTGGCGGAGAAGCTGGTCGAGGAGCTCGGCGCGCCCGTCGGGAGCCGGGTCGGCAAGCCGCCGACACTGGTCGGCGTCGCCGCCGACTCCACCCACATCATCGCGCTCGACCTCTCCCCCGACGACCGCATCCTCGGCGCGGTGGTCAACCTCGCCGGCAAGGTGATCACCCGCACCGAGCGGCCGCTGGAAGGCCGGCACGGCCAGGCCGCGCAGGACCTCGTGCACGAGCTCGCCGACGAGCTGATCGCCGGTGCCACCAAGCCGATCCTCGGCATCGGCGTCGGCTCACCGGGCGTCGTCGACGCGCGCGGCGTCGTGCTCGACGCCCCCAACCTCGGCTGGCACGGCACCGCGCTGGCCGACAGCCTGCGGTCGCGCACCGGCGTACCCGTCTTCGTGGCCAACGACGCCAACACGGCCGCGCTGGGCGAGCACACCTATGGCGCCGCCGAGGGCGGCGGGATGATGGTGCTCCGGATCGGGACCGGTGTCGGTGCCGGTCTGATCCTCGAGGGCTCGCTGCTGCACGGCCACCGCGCAGCCGCGGGCGAGATCGGGCACGTGGTCGTCGACCCGCGCGGCGAGCAGTGCGCCTGTGGCCGCACCGGATGCCTCGAGACCCTCCTCGCCGAGCCCCACCTGCGCCGCCGGCTGGCCGCGGCCGCCTCTCCACAGCGGATGCTGACCGAGACCGGTAAGCGCCTCGGCGCCGCCCTCGCGCCGGTGATCGGGACGCTCAATCTGCACGAACTGGTCCTCAGTGGACCCACCGAGCTCCTTGACGGCGCGCTCCGCGACGCCGTCGAGAAGACCATCCGTGACCGCACGATGCCCGTGATCGGTGACGAGTTGGTAGTCCGAACGTCAACTCTCGGGGACGACGTCGTCCTGGTCGGGGCCGCAGTGCTGGTCCTGGCCGGAGAACTGGGTGTCTCGTGAGAGACGTCCGAAACCCATCGAAAGGAAACATCCGGTGCGCATGAAGACAACGCTGGGCCTGCCATTGGGCATCGCCCTGTCGGCTGTGCTCGCCCTGACCGCATGCGGTTCGGACGACGACGACGACAACAGCTCGGGAAATAGCGACGGAGGTCCCGAGACCGCCGACATCCGGGTCTGGCTCAACGGCCCCGACACTCCGCAGGACGCCCGTGACTGGCTGAAGGAGACCTTCGAGGCCGACCACCCGGGCTCCACGCTGACCATCGAGGAGCAGCAGTGGGAGGGCCTCGTCGAGCGCCTCACCACCGC
>JBEEFQ010000299.1:0-3284 GCA_041166245.1 Actinomycetota bacterium
CAGCACCACACCAGCGACATCGGGTTCTTCGGCGCCGAGCGCCGGGCCCACGGCAAGCCCGCCCCCGGCTACCAGATGCTGCTCGGCGGCTACGTGGGCCAGAGCCAGATCGAGTTCGGCGACAAGGCCCTGCGCCTGCCGGCCAAGGCCGCTCCCCAGGCCACGGTCGCCGTCGTCGGCCGCTTCGCCAACGAGCGGGAGGCGGGCGAGACGTTCCGCCAGTGGATGGACCGCGTCGGCGGGGCCAAGGTCATCGCCGAGGGCCTCAAGCACTTCGACGAGTTCCCCCTCCCCGACGAGGACCCGAGCTACTACGTCGACTACGACGAACAGGGCCCCTATGTGGCCGAAGTTGGGATGGGCGAGTGCGCCGGGGAGTGACCGTCTGGCTCACCGGTCTGCCGTCCTCCGGCAAGTCCACCATCGCCCGGGCCCTCGAGAAGCGCCTGCTGGACGACGGCATCCCCGTCGAGGTGCTGGACGGCGACGTGGTGCGCACGCACCTCACCAAGGATCTCGGGTTCTCGCGCGAGGACCGCGACGAGAACGTCCGCCGCGTCGGGTTCGTGGCCGACCTGTTGTCCCGCAACGGCGTCACCGTGCTGTGCCCCGTCATCGCGCCTTTTCGCTCAACCCGAGATGAGGTCCGCAGCATGCACGGCGACCGCTTCATCGAGGTCTACGTCTCCACGCCGGTCGACGCGTGCAGCGAGCGCGACGTCAAGGGCCTCTACGCCAAGCAGAAGGCCGGTGAGCTCATCGGCCTCACCGGGGTCGACGACCCCTACGAGCCGCCCCTCAACCCAGAGGTCGTCGTGCCAACGCACGAGCAGACCCTCGACGAATCCGTGGAGTTGGTATGGCGAGCACTTTCATGACCGACACGACCACCGATTTCAGTGATGCCGCGCTGGCCGAGCTGAACCGGGAGTTCGAACACGCGCCCGCTCAGGCGATCATCGAGTGGGCAGTCGAGGCGTTTCATCCCCACCTGTCGCTGGCGGCGTCGATGACCGACGCGGTGCTCGTCGACCTGGCGGTGAAGGTCGAGCCCTCCATCGAGGTCACCTTCATCGACACCGGCTATCACTTTCCCGAGACGCTGGAGACCGTCGAGCGGGTGCGCCGCCACTACGGGCTCAACCTGCGCATGATGACGGTGCCGCCTCACGACGAGGAGCTGTGGAAGGTCGACCCCGAGAACTGCTGCTCGGCCATCAAGGTCGGCCAGCTCGACCGCGCCCTCGCCGGCAAGGAAGCGTGGATGAGCGGCCTGCGCCGGGCCGAGTCGCCCACTCGGGCCAACGCCCCCATCGTCGTGCGCGACCTGCGGGGCCTGGTCAAGGTCAACCCGCTGGCCACGTGGTCCGATCTCGACGTCGAGGGCTACATCCGCGACCACGACATCATCACCAACCCGCTGCTGTCGCAGGGTTACCTGTCGATCGGGTGCTGGCCGTGCACCAAGCCGGTGGGCGAGGGCGACGACCCACGCAGCGGACGCTGGTCCGGGTCCGACAAGACCGAGTGCGGCCTCCACCTCTAGTCTGAACGGCTCCCAGAGACACGAACATGAGCACCCACGCGCCTTCGATCGGTCCTGACCGCCCCTACGAGCTGTCGCACCTCGACGCGCTCGAGTCCGAGGCCGTCTTCGTGTTCCGCGAGGTGGCGGCCGAGTTGGAGAAGCCTGTCCTGCTCTTCAGCGGCGGCAAGGACTCGATCGTGCTGCTGCGGCTGGCCGAGAAGGCGTTCCGGCCTGGCAAGTTCCCGTTCCCCATCATGCACGTGGACACGGGGCACAACTTCCCCGAGGTGCTGGAGTTCCGGGACCGGCGGGTCGCCGAGCTGGGCGAGCGCCTGGTGGTCGCATCTGTGCAGCAGGCCATCGACGACGGCCGCGCCGTCGAGGAGACGGGCCCGCGTGCGTCGAGGAACCGTCTGCAGACCGTCGCCCTGCTCGACGCGATCGGCGAACACGGCTTCGACGCCGCCTTCGGCGGGGCCCGGCGCGACGAGGAGAAGGCCCGGGCCAAGGAGCGCATCCTCTCCTTCCGCGACGAGTTCGGGCAGTGGGATCCCAAGAACCAGCGGCCCGAGCTGTGGAGCCTCTACAACCCGAGGATCCGCAAGGGCGAGCACGTGCGCGCCTTCCCCATCTCCAACTGGACCGAGCTGGACGTGTGGCAGTACATCGACCGCGAGCAGCTCGAGGTGCCCAGCATCTACTTCGCCCACAAGCGTGAGGTGTTCAGCCGGGACGGCATGCTCCTGGCCACCAGCCCCTACGTGCCGCTGCTCCCGGACGAGGAGCCGTTCGAGACCACAGTGCGGTACCGCACCGTCGGCGACATGAGCTGCACGGGCGCCATCGAGTCACATGCGACGAGGATCGACCAGATCATCGAGGAGATCGCCGTCACCCGCATCACCGAACGGGGCGCCACCCGTGCCGACGACAAGTTCTCGGAAGCGGCCATGGAAGACCGCAAAAAGGAGGGGTACTTCTAGCCATGGAGCTCCTGCGCTTCAGCACTGCGGGTTCCGTGGACGACGGCAAGTCCACCCTCATCGGGCGGCTGCTGTATGACTCGAAGTCCCTGTTCGACGACCAGCTCGAGGCCGTCGAGCTGGCGAGCTACAACCGCGGTCTCGAGCACGTGAACCTGGCCCTGCTCACCGACGGGCTGCGGGCCGAGCGCGAGCAGGGCATCACCATCGACGTCGCCTACCGCTACTTCGCCACGCCGAAGCGCAAGTTCATCATCGCCGACACCCCCGGGCACGTGCAGTACACGCGGAACATGGTCACCGGCGCCTCGACCGCGGACCTCGCGATCGTGCTGGTCGACGCCCGCAAGGGCATGCTCGAGCAGAGCCGCCGGCACGCGTTCCTGGCCTCGCTGCTCCGGGTGCCGCACATCGTCGTCGCGGTCAACAAGATGGACCTCGTCGACTGGTCGGAGTCGGTCTACGAGGACATCCGCGACGAGTTCACCGCCTTCGCCGCGAAGCTGAACATCCCCGACCTCACGGTCATCCCGATCTCGGCGCTGCACGGCGACAACGTGGTCACCCGGTCGGCCAACACGCCCTGGTACGACGGCTCGTCGCTGCTGCACCACATCGAGCACGTGCACGTGGCCAGCGACCGCAACCTCGTCGACACCCGGTTCCCGGTGCAGTACGTGATCCGGCCGCAGTCCGACACGTACCACGACTACCGCGGCTACGCGGGCACGGTCGCCAGCGGCGTGCTCCGCCCCGGCGACGAGGTGCAGGTG
>JBEEFQ010000300.1:0-6574 GCA_041166245.1 Actinomycetota bacterium
GTGGGGGGGTTGGGCCGGGCCGTGACCGGGACATCGGCCTCGCCGACGGGGCGCGCCGCCTCCGGGGAGACCCGGGGCGCCGCCGCCTTGGTCACGACCGAGGGGGGCGGGATGCGCAACTCACGCAGGGCGTACTCCGCGATCTGGGCGAACCTGGGGGCGGCGACGAGCCCGCCGAAGATGGGCGTGGGCTCGTCGAGCACCACGATGGCGCTGAGGGCGGGCTTCTCGGCTGGCACGAAGCCGGCGAAACTCGAGACGTAGGCGCCGGCCTTGTAACCCCGCACGTGCTCATCGGGCTTGCGGGCCGTCCCCGTCTTGCCGGCGACGGTGTAGCCGTCGATCTTGGCCAGCTTGGCCGTGCCGACGCGGACCACCTCGGTGAGCATCGACGTCATCTCCCGTGCCGTCTGCTCCGACACCACGCGGCGCCGGGCCGACGGCGGTGTGAGGTGCTGACGGCCGGCACCGTCGATGGTCGCCTTCAGCAGCTTGGGCGACACGTACTCACCGCCCGCGGCGATGGTGTTGTAGGCGGCCAGCATCTGCATGGCGGTGACGGCGAGACCCTGGCCGATCGGCGTGGCGCCCATCGACGTCGAGTACCAGTTGTCCGGGTCGAGGAGCAGGCCACCCGACTCGCCGGGGAAGCCGATCGCGGTGCGCTCACCGAGCCCGAAGGCGCGCAGGTACTGGTCGAGGCGCTCCTTGCCCAGCTTCTGGCCGATCATGATCGAGCCCACGTTCGACGAGTTGGCGACGATGTCGGTGATCGACCACGCCTGGGTCGGGTGGGGATCGTGCTCGGAGAAGGTGTGGCTGCCGACCCGGATCGTGCCCGGCACCGCGATCTTGTCGGCAGGGGCGACGAGGCCCTCCTCGAGCGCACCCGAGATAGTGATCATCTTGTTGACCGAGCCCGGTTCGAACACCGCCGTGAGGGCCCGGTTGGTCGACGCCGGCTGCGGCGGCTCGCCCTTCTCCCCCGCCACCAGGCTGGCCATCGACAGCACCTCGCCGGTCTGGCTGTTCATCACGATGGCCATGCCGCCCTTGGCCTTGGCCTGGACGATCTCTGCCGCGAGTACCCGCTCCGTCTCGAACTGCATCGAGCGGTCGATGGTGAGCACCAGGTCCTGGCCGCGCGCCGACGGTGTGTGCTGGCGGACACCGCCCGGGATCTCGCGACCGCCGGTGTCCTTCTCGACCACGAGCAGGCCGGGCGTGCCTTCGAGCGCCGTCTCGTACTTGACCTCGAGCCCGGAGAGTCCGGTGTTGTCAAGGCCGACCTTGCCGATGAGCGGCGCGGCAAGGCCACCAGCCGGTAGGAACCGCTTGGGCTCGGCCAGCGTGAACACGCCGTCGAGCTTCAACGCGTCGACCCTCTTTCCTACGGCGTCGGGCACCTTGCGGGCCACGTAGGCGAAGGATGAGCTCTTGGTCAGCTGGTCGCGCACGGCGCCGATATCCAGGTCGAGGATCGGGGCGAGCTTCTCTGCCTCCCCGAGAGGATCGGTGACCAGCTTGGGGTTGACCCACACCGTGCGCTGCGGGACGGACAGTGCGAGGTCGCGTCCGCTGCGGTCGAAGATGGCGCCGCGCGCCGGGGGCAGCTGCACCCGCCGCACGCGCTGGGACTCGCCGAAGGCGGTGAACCGGTCGGCGTCGACGCCCTGCACGTAGACGATGCGCGCCACCAGGGCGGTGGCGGCCAGGGCGATGATGACGAGGAGCGCGACGAGCCGCTGCCGGGGGTCACCGGCCCGATCAACTGGAGCGGGTACCGGCCGCCGGGTCGGCGCCCTACGCCGCGACCGGGGAGGGGGAGGCTGGTGGCGTCGTTGCGCCGGCCTCGCCCGCGCCGGGCGCTTGGCGCCCGTGCGGGTCTGTGTCATCGGTCCTCTGCCAGGCCGAGGATGACGGTGCGGTGCTCGAGGCCCGACCGCGAGGCACCGATGACACCTTCGGCGCTGCGCGCCGAACAAGCGCTGTGCTTCTGATTCGCTTCGCTCATTGCCCCGTGTCGAGGTGGGGTTTGACCTCGTTCCAGCTGGCGGCCGACCCTGACGACGCGGCGGACACGTCGTTGTCGGCCGGCCCATCGCTCACCGGACCACTGGGCGAGAGGTACGTCACGCCGGGGGGCGACACCATGCCGAGCCGCTCCTGGGCGACGGCCACGACGCGATCGGGCGACTCGAGCTCGGCGACCTGCAGGCGGAGCTGCTCGTACCTGGTCTGCTGCTCGTCGGCCCTGGCCTCGAGCCGCTCCAGACGGAACTGGCCCTGGGTCAGGGCGACGTGGAGGCTGACGATGCCGAACATGCCGAGGGCGACGAGGGTGGACAGGCCCGCGACCAGCAGCCGCGCTCGGCGGCGCCTGACCCGGGGCGGCACGTAGTCGGGCGGGACGACCCGCAGCGGCGGCCGGGCTGGCGCCCGCTTGGGTGCCGGAGCAGGAGCGGGCTTGGTGCGTGTATGCACCCGGACACTGGTCATGTCGCGACCTCGAGCTTCTCGAGGGCCCGCAACCTGGCTGCTTCAGCTCGCGGATTGGCTTCGATCTCGGCAGCCGAGGGCTTGCGCGCCCCCCGGTTGAGCAGGCGGCCGGTGGGCACTGCGCCGCAGACGCAGGGCAGGCCGGGCGGGCAGACGCAGCCGCCGGTGGCGGCCAGCGCGAAGCGCTCCTTCACGAGGCGGTCCTCGCCCGAGTGGTAGGCGAGGGTGACGACGCGGCCGCCCGGTGCCAGCAGGCCGATGGCGGCGTCGACCGCCGGGCCGAGCGCATCGAGCTCACCGTTGACCTCGATGCGCACGGCCTGGAACACGCGCTTGGCCGGGTGGCCGCCGGTGCGCCTGGCGGCGGCGGGCACGCCCCGCTTGACCGCCTCGACCAGATCGCCGGTCGAGGCAAGGGGGCGGCCCGCCACCACGGACCTGGCGATGCGGCGGGCGAACCTGCGCTCGCCGCTCGCCGCGAACAGACGGGCCAGCTCGGCCTCGTCGTAGGTGTTGAGGACGTCGGCGGCGGTCACAGGTCCGTCGGGGTCCATCCGCATGTCGAGCGGGCTGTCCTCGCGGTAGCTGAACCCCCGCTCGGGCCGGTCGAGCTGGTGCGAGCTCACGCCGAGGTCGAAGAGGGCGCCGCTGATGGTCTCGTGCCCCAGGCCGGCCACGACGCGGGCGATGTCGTCGAAGCGGGCCCGTCGCAGGACGACACGGTCGCCGAACTCGGCCAGCGCGGCACCGGCGGCCTCGAGGGCAGCGGGATCGCGGTCGATGCCGATGACGCTGAGTTGGGGATGAGCTCGCAACAGGGCGCGGGCGTGTCCTCCGCCTCCGACGGTCGCGTCCACGACCGATCCGGGCGGCACTTCACCGAAGATGGTCGTGACTTCGTCGACCATCACCGGGCGGTGCTCGTAGCTCTGGCTCATCCGCAGCCCCTCGACCGGGCTGGCGCCGTCGGGATGTCTCCCCGATCGACCTGAGTGGAAGCGGGCGGAGAAGGGATCTTCCACCTGCTCGATCGAGGGGCTGCGCATGAGCCTGCGCGTGCAACTGGTTGTCGTGCTCACTCCGGATCGACGCCGTCCATCAGCGTCTGCTCGCTCGGCTGCACCTTCGTGTTCCACACCTCCGGGCTCCACAGCTCCACCCGGTCGACGGCGCCGATCACCAGCACCTCGCCCTCGAGCTGGGCGAAGTCCCGCAGGTGCCGCGGGATGGCCATGCGCCCGGAGGCACTGACCTCGACCTCCTCCGATCCCGCCGACCACACCCGGGCGAGGTTCCGCTGATCGCGGCCCTGGGCCTGGGCCTCTTCCCTGGTGACCATCTGCTTCTCGAACTCCTCGTCGGTCCAGACCGCAAGACAGCCGTCGAGGTGCTTGGTCACGTAACCACCGCGCTCGAAATGGGCGCGGAACTTCGCGGGCAGGATGACCCTGCCCTTGTCGTCGAGCGAGTGCTCGTACCGACCGAAGAATCGTGCCGCCACTGTCTCCCATTCCCTCTGGGCCTCCGCCTGCCTGTGTTGCCCCCGAAAGAGACCTCGGATCTCCGCCGATCCGAGGTTCGGCGCCCCTTCGCGCCACCTCGTGCCACTCTAAGCCTCTGACCACCACTCGTCAACACAAAGGCGCCACTTTCACGCCCTGCGTGTTCGCGCGAAGGTGAGGCGTGCCCGGAGCCCAGGACGTCGTGACCGAACTGAACGCCACCCTCAACGCCCATGACGTCGCCGCAGGGCGCGCGCTCTACGGCGACAAGCCGCTCCTGCGCATGGCGTCAGGCCACCAGGTCGACCTGGACGGCCTCGACCGCCTCATGACCATGACGCTCGCCGCCTTCCCCGACATGCGGATCTCGGTGCGTCGCTGCCTCTGCGATGGCGACACGGTCGTGAGCGAGGAGGTCATGGAGGGCACCCACAAGGGACCGTTCGCCGGCCTCGCCCCCACCGGCCGCCAGGTCCAGCTCCCCATGGTGCACGTGACGGTCGTGCAGGACGGCCGCATCGTCGAGCGCACCGCCTACCACGACACCGCCGGCATCCTCCGCCAGCTCAGCGCCGGAAGCTAGATCAACGCAGGTTTCTGGTGCACTGCAAGGCGGACGCCGAACTACTTGCGCTGCGAGTGACTGCAAATCCGGGCCGAGGTTGCCGAAACCGCAAGCAGTTCGGCGTCCGTCTTGAGGTCGACTATGGCCACCACTGCACCAGAATCCGCCTAGTCCTCGGGGAGCTGGGCGACCAGGGCCGCGAGTAACTCGGATTGTGTTCGGCCCACTACGGAGAGCACCGGCGCGTCGACTCGCTCGAGCCCGAGAAGGATGGCCAGGCGATCGGGGTTCCACTCGATTGGGACCGCGCACTGGAAGAGCGCTCCTTCACGGGTGCGGCGCTGCGCCATGCCCACGACCTTGGCCCCACCGACCGTGACCTCGCCCGGGCCGAGGCCCGCGAAGCACACCAGGTCGGACAGGGCGGTGCGGACGAGCCCGCCCCGATGCACGTCGGCGCCGACCACGCCCAGCAGCACGAGCGCGGCGGCCCACGCATCACCGAGCCAGTGAAAGGCGCGACCGACGTCGTCATCCCACAGGGGGTCGGTCCGGGCGATCGCTACGTCGATCCACGCCACCCCACCTGGTTCGACGAGGACCGCCCCTCCCCCGCTGCGCCTCCGCACCACGTCGAGTCCGGTGACATCGCCCACGACGATCGACTCCTGCTGCGTGCTGCCCAGAACGAGCGCGGGCCGGGTGGCCTCGAGCAAGCGCACAACTCGCTGACTGGGCAGGCCGAGGGCGTGCAGGTCGCCCGCCGGCGCCCGGTGCTCCTCGATTGTCCAGGGCAAGCTCAGGCGACGGACGTGTTCGTGCCCAGGTAGGGCGCCCACTCCTCACGCACCACACCAGCGGCCACGAGCACCCACCCCCGCTCCTTCGGCGCGTATGGCGGGCGCTTCAGCGTCAGCCCCGTCTCGTGGAGGTAGCGGTCCTCCTTGCGGGTGTTGCACGGGCGACAGGCGGCCACGACGTTCTCCCACGTGTGGGGGCCGCCCTTGCTGCGGGGGACGATGTGGTCGAGGTTCTCGGCGGGCTTGCCGCAGTACTGACAGCTGTGGCCGTCGCGCGCGAACACCGCCCGCCGGTTGAGGGCGACACGGGCCTGGTACGGCACCTTGACGAAGTACTGGAGGCGCACGACCGATGGCTCGGGGAAGGCGGCCCGCTCGGAGTGGAACCAGCGGTCGGTGGCGTGCACCATCTCGGCCTTCTCGTCGAGGACGAGCACCAGGGCCCGGCGGGCGGGCACCACGCACAGCGGCTCATACGTGGCGTTGAGGACGAGCGACCTGGCCATTAGCGCGCCCCGGCGCCCCGAGCTGCTGGTGGTACTGGCACTGACGCGGAAGGCTACCGCAGGAGGGTGCGGTAGCTCCTGCACCATTTCAGGTAGGTGAGCAGGTCGTCGGCCTCGGGCTCGTGGTCGGGATCGCCGTACTGGGTCTGCATCCGGAACCGCAGGTACTCGCGGTCGGGCACCGGTAGGAACGGCCTGCGCCGCCACCACCCCCGCGGCGCGAGGGCCGCGATCTGGGTGACGGCAGTCGGCCACAGCCACGGTCGCATCACGACCGCGCCGGCGGCGCGGCCCCATCCCGAGCTGGTCAGCGGCCCTTCTGCTCGTTCCACGCGCCCGCGTCTGCCCTCGGCTCCTTGGGCAGGCCAAGCACCATCTCACCCAGGATGTTCTTCTGGATCTGGCTCGTTCCCGCGTAGATGGTGCCGGCGCGGGCGATGAGGAAGGTGCCGACCCACGACGCGGAGTCATTGGGCGCGCCGGGGTCGTCGGCCTGGAAGGCGGTGGCCGGGGGACGACCGGTGGGCACGAGAGCGTCCATCCCCAGGATGTCGAGGGACAGCTCGGTCACGACCCGGTGGTACTCGCTCCAGTACACCTTGAAGATGGAGCCCTCGGGGCCGGGCGCCTTCCCGGAGAGGAACTGCGTCAGGGTGCGCATGCCGAGGTACCGCATGATCTCGACCTTGGAGTAGCACCAGG
>JBEEFQ010000301.1:0-21614 GCA_041166245.1 Actinomycetota bacterium
CTAGGAGGCGTCTCGATCATCGGTTGGCTGTGGGTCCCGCACCGCAATCCGTCGGACCGCTACGAGAACGCCTACCCACAAAGCGGCCTCCAGATAGCCGATCACCGGAGCGAGGAACGCGTCCGCGACCGAGAGACCAATCGCGATCAGACACGCCGACTTGGCGAGTCGGTAGCGCCATGGGTAGTCAGCGAGCGCCCCCACCAATGCAGCGATAGCCAGTAGCAGGAAACCGACCACGAGTCCGTCGAACCAGGCGGGCTCCTCAGGGCTAACGGCGCCGAGTGGGAACAGTTGGACGGCGGCAGCGGCAATCCACAGATAGGCGAACCGGTGTCGCCACTGAACGCCGCCTCGCTTGGCCATGTGGAGCATGATCGCCCGAAGGCGCACGGGCACGGGGTCATCCGGAGGTCGCATCGCATCAGAGCGCATATGTGCCGATACCGAGCAGCCGAGACATGATGTGGGCGTGGCTACAGCCGTAGCGGTGGTACTCGGTCTGATGATCGTCGCCTTGGGCGCAGTGACCCCGGTGTATCGCCGTTACGACGGGTGGGCCACCGCTCGGCGGCAGGCCTACGCGGAGACGCACCCAGGCCGAGTGAGATGGGGCATCCAGGGCGAGCTGGTGACGCGACTCGCGTTTGTCGGCACCGGTCTCGTCCTCACGATTCTCGGCTTGTTGCCCCTCCTCGTCAGCGCATAGGTGCCGTTACAGAGCGGCCTGACAAGGTGCGCTGAGTCCGGCAATACCGAGCGGCCTGTCTATGTCGGAAGTTTCAACCCCGCCTCTGCAAGCGGGGTGACGAGCTCTGGCGACTCGGACTTGGCGAGCGCTCGGAGGAGGTCCCGGCTGACGATGCCCTCAAGGCCGTCTTCGGTCACTGCGGATCGGACTGCCTCCACAAGGAGGCGCTTCGCCGCATCTGAGAAAGGGATCGGCTCGGGGTCGAGCGATGCGGGGTCGACATCCGTTGCCGGGAGGAGTCTGATGGCTGAGTCGAGCGTGACCCCGTGGGAAGAGAGCACCTCCGTCGCGCCCGAGTCGGAGCGGCAGAGGCCAACGAGTATGTGGACCAGCGTGATCTCCCCACTGTCGCGGGCGGCTGCCTCTGCCTTCGCCCACGTCAGTGCGCGCCGCGCGCCGTCACTGAACTTGTCCCACATGGCGCTAATCCTCCGGGTCTAGATCGGTCTTGTCTCGCCAGCGCTCCCACACCGCTTGGCGACTTCGTCCGAGGCGGGCCCCGATCCATGCCCAGGACTTTTTCTGTTTGCGAGCGCGGAAGACACCAATCATTTCGTGGTCGTCGAGCCAGCTCCCTAGAAGCCCGATCCCAAAGAGCATCTGGTCGAGGTCATCACTAAGAGCGAGGTCGAGAAGACGCTGTGGATCAGCGGACTGAAGCTTCTCGTCGCGAATCCTCGTGAAGTACTCGTTCGTTTCGGGACTCGGGGTGATGACTTGTCAGGATACCTGACATACGTAGCGAGCGTCAAGAAGCCTGACGCGCGGGACGACAAGTAGGAGCGCATAAGTGCCGTTACAGAGTGGCTGATGCCGCGAGAATGTCGTGGTGCCTGGATCGTGGATCGTGGACGTGCTGCCACGTCGCCTGTGGCGGCCGGGCAACCTCTACGGCAATCGCTGGCTCGGGTGGAAGCTCCACTTCTGCACCGATCCCTCCGTCGAGAATGCTGTTCGTACCATCGAGTGGGACGGACAGCGGATAGCGAGCGGCAAGCGACCATTCGAGTTCCATCAGGGTGCGGCCGAGGAGCGGAAGCCTTGGCTGCAGCGGTGGCCAGTGGACAGTGACGAACGCCCATAGGTGCCGCTATGGGTGAGGCGGTGATTCAGCCAACCGTCGGCGCGATGCTCTCCAAGAAACAACGGACGCCCAAGACAGGCTCATCGTTACGAAGAGTGGCACCACGAGCAATGACGGCTCATGGAATACTCCATTTACGACGCCGGTGACTGTTGCGAGCACGCAAAGGCCAGTGACGGCCCACAGTGCCCACAATCCGATGCGTCGCACCCCCCGAGGGTATGCCGCCGCATAAGTGCCGCCAGCGTGCGGCACGGTAACGACCCGGATGCAACAATCGGAGCGTGGCAGAGGGCAGCAGCGCACACCAGCACGCGGTGACCCTCACCATTGACGACACCCTGTCCGAACTGAACGTTGAGCCGTGTGAGGATCTCACGTATGGAGCCGCTGCGGATCTCGATACCTGGGATGAGGGCGCTTGGGCGCACACCCACCACCTCGCCACGTATCGGGATCGCGGGCAGTTCGAGACGGCGGGTGCAGATCTCCCGGTGAAGCTCATCGGCTACGGAGGCCCAGCCACGTTGTTCCTAGCTCTGCCACCGCTTCGGCCGGGTCGCTATCGCGTCCGCAAGCGGTTCATCCTGCCGGGAGAACCATCCCCGCACCGCGAGGGAATGATCGCCGCCGTTGAGTTCGAGGTGGGAGCCTCGTCGAGCGCATAAGTGCCGTTACAGAGCAGTCATCATGGGGCCGTGTCCTGGGAGCAGCGGTACGAGGCGGCGACCCAATGCCCGAGTTGCGGACGTTCGGATGAGCACAGTCCTGGCTGCCCCGTGCTCGTCCGCAAGATCAGCGGTGGACGGTGGGTCGCGCTGGTGGTGCTGGCCGCCTTCGCTGTCGGCGCTGCCTTCAATGTGACGGTGCGTCACGAGTTCCTGAACCTCGGCGGATGGGTGGTGGCAGCGATCGGGTGCCTCGTCGGTACCTGGGCCGTACGCCGCGCTCGCCTGTAGCGCATAGGTGCCGATACCGAGTGCCCCGGTCGGCTTGCGTACCGTGACCCAGTGAGCAGCGGTGTACGAGGGTCTGTCGAGCGCCACGCGAGGCGGCACCGCTCCGAGACGGGTCTGCTTGTAGACGTCCGGTGGCCAATCAGCCTTCGTGCCCCCGGCTCCCGAGTCGACATGCTCATCGGCACCGAGTTGCTAAGCCGCGGGAGGAGGCAAGCTCTGTTCGCCCGGAGCAAGCTTGACCGGCGGCAGCCGTGGTTTGTGCCGCTCACCGCGGGGACGCACCGATTGCTCATCACGGAAGACGAAGGGCTGCGACGCTCGAAGGAGCTGGAGTTGGTCCTCGACGTGCCTGATTTTGGCCACGTGCTGCTGACGTGCTGGCCTGCCAAGCGGCGGGGCCTGACACCGGCGCGTGAAGTCAGCCACTGGGAACAACGGCTGATCGGCAAGAGCGCATAGGGGTGCCGCTACCGAGCGGCGCGTCCGGCACTATGGGCAAGTGGATGCCGCCGACTTCGTGGTCGTCGTTGATGCCGCAACGCTCGCTGAGGCTGACGCCGCCTTCGACGCGTGGTGCAGGGAAAGCGGCACGGATCGCGCTGCTCTCGGCGATGACGTACGTATTGACACCGGCCGAGGTGCCGACGGCGATTGGCGTCGCTACCTGGTACGCCGGGCCCGGCTCGACAGCGCATAGTGCCGCTACCGCGCGTCCTTGCGTTTGCTATTCAGCGTCGCGACCGGCACCTTGAGGACGCGCCGCGCAGATTTACTCGTGCACTCGGGTCGCACGCGAATGCGGTTTCAACGCGAGCTGTAGCTTCGCCGAGGTGGCCTCCATGTTGCGTCCGACGCGTCGTCGCAATCACGTGAACGACGACAGCCGACGGTGGGAGCGGTTCGTCGCGAGGCCCGACGACATCTTCATAAGTAGTCCGCCGAAGTCCGGAACAACCTGGACCCAAGGAATTGTCGGCTCACTTTTGTGGCCGTACGGCGACGCACCCGCTCCCGCTTTCGACCTGGCGCCGTGGCTCGATGCACGTGTGGGGCCGGTCGACGACATGCTCGCGATGCTCGACGGGCTGCCCTACCGGCGCCTGATTAAGACACACAGCCCGGCTGATTGCGTGCCGATCTTCACGGACTGCAGCTACCTCGCTGTCTATCGGGATGGTCGCGACGCGCTCGTGTCATGGGCGAACCACCGTCGCAGGATGCGCCCGCAGGTGATCGAGGCGCTCAACGCCCGTGCCGCTTTGGATGGCGTCGCGCCGTGGCCGCCGGTGTGGGACGGCGACATGGACAAGTTGTTCGACGAGTGGGTCGACTGGGGCACGCCGATGGAACACCTGGCGTCGTGGTGGTCACTCCGGGCCGAGCCGTTCGTGTTATTCGTGCACTACGCAGATCTGCTTGCAGACCTCGACGGGGAGATGCGACGCATCGCCGACTTCCTCGGGGTCGACGTGCCAGCACACCTTTGGGGTGACGTCGTTAGCCGTTGTCAGTTCGACGCTGATGAAGTCGGATCATGAAGCGTCCCCGATTCTGTCCAGGGCGTTCGACGACGGAGCGCAGGCCTTCTTCGATCAGGGCACGAGCGGGCGCTGGCGCGGCGTGCTGACCGAAGCGCAGCTGCACCGACACGAGGACCTGATGCACGAACTCCTGCCCGAGGACGCCGCGCTCTGGCTCGAGCGTGGCTCCCTCGCGCTCGGACAACGTCCCTAACCGCCGGGTCATAGCCATCCGGTATGTGCCGCTACCGAGCGCGCCGAGCCCTGAGCCACCAAGAAGATCTGGCAAAGCCGAAGGCAAGGATCGCGGCAAAGAAGAGGAAAGCAACGACGCCACCGAGCGTGAGCTGGGTGTTCTTCCCGAGGAACGCAAGGAAGCGCATCCACGCAGCGAAGATGGCGAAGAACCAGAGGGCCATTGCGGACCCGCCGCGGGGTTCTGGTTGCCACAGCCTCCACACTGCCCCGCCCACCAGTGCGCCGGATATTGAGCGGCTGGCTCGACGTGTCCTAGTCGGCCAGGTAGATCGGCGAGGTGAGGGCGACCTTGACGAGGTGGTTGCGGCAGTAGGTGGTGAGCGTGCCCAGGGCCGGGTCGCACGCCGCGGTGCGCTCGGCCTTGGCATCCGGCAACAGCAGGGACGCGCGGACCCAGCCTGGCTCGGCCGGCGCGGTGAGGCGCACCTCGCCGCCGGGGGTCAACAGCGCGCCGTCGAGGATGGTCCCGCCGTTGGCCCGCACCTGCACCAGGCCCTGCCCGAGCAGACCGGTGGCGCGCACGCGGAGGGCAGCGCCGGGCGCGACGGTGTCGCCGATGACGGCCTCGAACACGCCGTCGCCATCGGCGTCGGCTTCGAGCGAGAGGCGGGCGGCACCGAGGGTCGGCGGCTGGAAGGACACTGACGTCCGGCCTTCCCGCAGAGCGTCCAGCACGCCGGCCGCGCTGCGTTCGTTGGCGAACACCCAGGTGGTCGGGTTGCCCGGGCCCTGCACAGCGGCGGTCGACAACCAGTGCGAGTCACTGCCCCCCGTGGCGCCGATGCGCACACCTCGGTCCAGCCAGCACTCCCAGTACCGCTCGCTGTCGTCGTTGGAGTTCCCGGCGGGCGCCGGAGGCTGCAGCTGGTGCCCGATGTTCCAGACCTCGATGGTGTCGGGGCGTACGTCGAAGCCGTAGCCCCACCCGAGGCCGCTGGTGTCGTCGCAGCCCGAGAAGAAGGGAGGCTCGAGTCGATCGGCGACGTGGTTGGCCTGGAACACGCCGCCCCCGGCCCGCAGGGCGTCGGCCAACGCATTGACCGTCGCGGCCGACGCGTCGCCGTTGTCGAACAGGTGGGTGGCGCCGAGCATCTGGGCGTGCCCGCGCAACGAGTTCTCGTAACCGGGAACGCCGACGACGCCGTGGCCTCCGAACCCAGGCGCCTTCTGCGAACGCACGTCGTTGTGGTCGGTGATGGCGAGGTAGTCGAGGCCCTTCAGGGACGCCTCGGTGAAGCGCTCGTCGACGCTGCCGCTCGCGGTCCACGCCTCCTCGGTCCCGGTGTTGTCGTCCTCCGCGCACCACGCGTCGTGCGAGTAGCACGTGTGGACGTGCAGGTCGCCGGCCAGCCACTCCCCGACCGGTGGCTGTGCAGTCGGGGTCACCCACACCGGGCTGCTGAAGGCGATGGACCCGCCATCGGCGCCGCCGCGGGCCCGCACGAAGTACCAGGCGCTGTCCGCCGCAGCGGGAAGGGTGGCGTCGATCGTGCCAGTGCCGGTGGCCACGACCGCGCCCCCGTTGGTCACGACCTCGAGGGGCACGCTGGCGTCGTTGACAGCGGCGTGGACCTGCAACGGGCTGCCGGCGGCGCGCGCCAGGCGGGAGCCCATCACCGCCCCGTCGACGGTGAAGTCGAGCCTCGTCCCCGGCCGCTCGACCGCGTAGAAGCGGCGGGCGAGCATGGCGGCGCGGATGGAAGCGGCGTCGTTGCGCTCGGCCAGGATCACCGTCTTGGCCCATCCCGGACCACCCCAGTCGTCGCCCCGCTTGTGACCCAGATCCTCGGCCCCGACCGCTCCCACGTGCCAGCCCTTGTCGAGGGCTCGCTCGTAGAAGAGGCCGTACTCGGCCCGGGTGTTGTAGAGCTCCATGCCGACCATGCGGTCGTCCGCCTCTGGCACGTAGGCGAAGTCGTTCCAGTTGGCCCCCGGGTCCTGGTCGCCGATGAGCTGCAGCTTCTTGTCGTCCGGGTGGTTGAAGGTGGCCAGGCCGTCGGCCCCTCCATCCAACACAGCTGCGCGCTGGAACCACTGGTAGAAGGCGTCCATAGTGGCGTAGCCGCCATCGCCCTTGGCGTTGGCGTCGTTCCTGGAGAAGTAGACGTTGATGTGCCCGAAGCGGTCCGAGGTCCACTCGAACCCGCGTAAGGCGGTGAACGCGGCCGTGGTCGCCTCGGCCGCGTACTCGGCGGTGGCGTCCCACTTGCGGAAGATGTTGGCCGGGCGGTCGGGATCCCCGCCCGGGCAGGTCAGCGCGCCGGTGCCCAGGCACTCCTCGTTGACAGTGGTGGGAAGATCCGCGTTGTCGGAGTGCTCGCTCATGGCGAAGAAGTCGTTGCCGAACTCTCGGGCCGACGTGAAGGCCTTGGCCGGTGTCGACCCGGGGTACCCGTCGGAGTAGCCGCTGTGGGCGTGCATGCCGCCCACGAGGGCCAGGAACCCGTGGTCGGACACCGCCGGCTGAGTCGGATCGCCGGCGAGGGCGGGCAGGCCCTGGAAGGCGACGGCGCCGATGATCAGTGTGAGGACGAGCCGGCGGGTCATGGGTGCTCCTCGATGAAGCGGACGAGGCCGGGCACGACCTCGGTCGGACGGGTGAGCAAGAAGCCGTGGCTGGCGTCGGCCAGCACCTCGAGGCGCGAGCCCGCGATGGCGTCGGCGTAGGCCCGCCCGTGGTCGACGGGGACCACGGTGTCGGCATCGCCGTGCAGCACGAGGGTCGGCGCGAGGACGTTCGCCGGCAGCCCGCGGCCGGCCCGCGCCTGGGCCAGGTCGTTGCGGAACCCGGCCAGCCCGGGCGGGGCGTCGAGGTGGCTGCGGTAGAAGCGGACCATGGCGGCGCGCTGGTCGTCGTCGAGGGCGGCGGCCTCCGTTGGCGACAACTCGGCACGCATGCGTCGCTCCAAGGCAGCCGGGTCGGCCAGCATCCGCCGGCGGCTGCGGCGGGCCAGGGCGGTCAGGGCCTCGCCGACGCCGGGCAGCGCGGCGACGCGCATGGCGGGCGGGACACCGAAGCGGTCGACCGCGAGCGGGCAGCACAGGACAAGGGCGCTGGTGCGGCCGGCGTGGCGAGCGGCGAAGGCGGCGGCCGATGGCCCGCCGCCGGAGACGCCGACCACTGCGGCCCGGTCGACGGCGAGGGCATCGAGGAGGCCCGCGTAGGCGTCGGCCTGCTCATCCGGCGTGCGGCCCGCGGCCAGCGGCGTGGCGCCGTAGCCCGGACGCGAGGGAAGCACGACCGTATGTCCGGGGACGAGGTCATCGGCGAGGGGCGCGAGCTGACGCCACGACCCGGGCGTGCCGTGCACGAGCAGTACGACCGGCCCCGCGCCGACCACGGCCGCCTCGACCGGCCCAACCGCCGTCCGGACGAGCGATGCCCCCAGCACCCGTGTCCCACTGATATGCAAAAACTACATACAAATGCGCACAACAGGCAAGTCATCCGGTGAGGGCGATACGGCACAACCGGTCGGTGAGGTTCTCCCCCGTCTGCAGCGCGTCGGGCACGGCGTGGAAGCGGCCGTCGGCCCACTCGGTGACCGGGTAGTAGGCCCATCGCACCCCGAAGACCTGGGCCGGCAGCTTGCGAGCTCGCCGCCACAGCTCCGACGTCACGAACGCGAGCTCCGCGGGCCGACCCGGGCGCTGACGCAGCAGCTGGATGGCGAACTGCATGGCCTGGGACTCGGCGTCCCACTGGTCGAGCCACGGCTCGAGCTCGGCCGCGAGGCGGGCGTCAAGGCCGTCACGGCAGCCGGCCACCAGGTAGTCCCACAACCGCGCGTCGTCGCCGGCCACGGCAGCGTCGGCCCACTCCGCCAGCTCGGCGTCGACGTCCGGCGCGTCCGCCCACGAGCGACAGGCCTTGGCGAGGGGGCCGAGGCCCGGTATCTCGGCGATGACCTCGCGCCACGCCTCCTCCCGGTCTTCGGTCGGGTCGGCCCAGAAGCACGCCGCCAGCGCCAGACCGGGCCAGCTGGCGCGCGACCGGGGCATGAGGTTGCAGAACACCCCGCTGGTACGGGGGACGAGGTCGGCCGGGCGCTCGGGGTAGGGCCCGAGGTGGAGCACGTCGCTCATGGCGCCGTCGTTGACCGGGAAGTTCTCGGCGAACAGCGGCCGGCGGCCGAGCCCATCGGCGATGCGGTCGGCGTCGGCCGCAGTGAGCGAAGGGCTCACGATCGACGGCCCCGTCCACATGATCTCGACACCGGGCGGCACCGCGGCTGCGTACTCCTGCAGGTACGGCGTCACCGTCGCCGTGGCGTAGTCGGTGGGGCAGGTGATCCAGCGCACGCCGTCGTCGAGGGCCTCGACGGCCGCGGCGACGGCGAGACCGTGGGCCTTGCCCAGCTCGGCGCCGCCGGGCGGAACGTCATCCCATGCGATGCCGAGCACCTCGGCGCCGAGGTCACGGAACACGAGCATCTTGGCGACGAGCGCATCCTCGTCGCCCACCCGCCAGTCGAGCCCCGGCGACAGCACCAGCGCCACCTCGACGCCGAGCTCCCGTCCGCGCGCCAGCAGCTCGCCGAACCGAGCCTGGTCCGCTTCGCCGTAGGGCTCCCGCCACCGCTGGCGATGGAGCGGCTCGTCCTTGGGGGCGTAGCCGTAACAGGTGAAGCCCCACCGGCTCACCCACGCCAACAGGTCGAGTCGATCCTCGTGGGAGAGCGGGGGGCCGTAGAACCCCTCCACCACGCCGAGCCAGCGGGTCATCGGTGCGACTCCTCGAGCAGGGCCGCGACCTCGGCGGCGGTGGGAAGTGACGGCTGTGCGCCGGCGCGGGTGACGGCGATGGCGCCCGCGACGACCGCTGTCGTGACGGCATCGGGCAAGGTGCGGCCAGCCGCGACGGCCGCGGCCAGCGTGCCGCAGAACGCGTCGCCGGCGGCGGTCGTGTCGACGGCGTGGACCTCCACACTCGGAAAGGTCGTCCGGACGCCGCCCTCGGTGAGCTCGGCGCCCCTTGCCCCCATCGTGACGATGATCGTGGGACACGACAGCTCTTCGCCGAGCAGCGCGGCCTCGTGCTCGTTGGCGACGATCACGTCGACCAGGCCGAGCAAACTGGGATCGATCGGCCGCCAGGGTGACGGATTGAGGATGGTCACGGCGCCCGCGTCCCGGCCCCGCTCGAGGGCGCGCACAACGGCGGGCATGGGGATCTCGAGCTGACATACGACGACGGCCGCGTCGTCGAGGACTGCCGCGGCGTCGACGTCGGACGGCGTCAGCGCCTGGTTGGAACCGGGCGCCACCACGATGGTGTTGGCGCCCGTCGCGTCGACGGCGATCATGGCCAGGCCGGTCGGAGCATGGGAGGCGATACCGACGGCCGACACGTCCACGCCCTCGGCCGCCAGTCCCGCGACGAGCGAGCGGCCGGCGTCGTCGTCGCCGACCCGTCCGACGAAGGCCGCCGATGCGCCCTGGCGGGCCGCGGCCACTGCCTGGTTGGCCCCCTTGCCACCCGGGAACCACGCCAACTCGGCTCCGCCGATCGTCTCGCCTGGCGCAGGCAGTCGATCGACCCGCGCAACGGCGTCCATGTTCACGCTGCCCACGACAACGACTCGCCTCATCCGACGACCTGCTCGCCGCCCAACCACATCGCCGTGACCCCGAAGGTGTCGTCGAGGGCAACGATGTCAGCCCGGCACGCGGGGGCGATGCGGCCGCGATCGGTCTCGCCCAGGACGTCGGCCGGTGTGGTCGACGCGGCCCGTACCGCGTCGGCCAACGGCACCCCCGCATCGCGGACGAGGTTGGCGATCGACGCGTCCATGGTCACCGCGCTGCCGGCGATGGTGCCGTCGGGCAGGGTCGGCGCCGGACCGTCGTAGCGGAGGCCGAGCTCGCGAAGGTCCTCTGCCTCCCACGCGACCGCATCGGTGACGAGCACCACGCGGTCGGGGCCCTTGGCCCGGAAGACGATGGCGAGGGCGGCAGGATGCACGTGCACGAGGTCAGCGATGACCGAGACGGCCAGGCGGTCGTCGCTCAGGGCCGCACCGAGGACGCCGGGCTCGCGATGGTGCATGGGTCCCATCCCGTTGAAGCAGTGCGTCACCAACTCGGCGCCCGCGGCCGTGGCCGCCTGGGCCTGCTCGTAGGTCGCAGTGGTGTGGCCCATCGCTACCGTCACGCCACGCTCCCGCAGCAGCCCGACGATCTTGGTGGCGTTGTCGAGCTCGGGCGCCAGCGTCATCAGGCGCACGATGTCAGGGAGGGCGTCGATCCAGGCCACGTCGAAGGGGCGGATGAGGTGACGCCGGTGGGCTCCAGGCGCGCCGCCCAGGAACGGGCCCTCGAGGTGGGCGCCGAGGATGGCGGGCCGGAGACCCGGGCGACGAGCGGCGTCGGCGATCCGCTGGAGAGGCGCGGCGTAGCTCTCGAGCGGGGAGGTGACGAGCGTGGGGCACCAGGCCGCGACGCCCTGGGCCAGCAGGCGGCGATCGAGCTCGTCCCAGTCGGCCCCGTCGGCGGCGGCCACGTCGATGGGTCCGATGCCGTTGACCTGCAGGTCGATGAAGGCGGGGGCGAGGGTGACGTCGGGGACGTGACGCGGGCCGCGCTCCACGACGACGATGCGACCGTCCTCGATGTCGATCGCTCCCGGGGCCAGCACGCCGTAGGGCGTGACGACGCGCGCGGCGGTGAGGCGGGTCACCCGGGCGGCCGTTTGCCGATCCGCACGTAGACGTCGTCGGGCATGAGGGACGCATCCTTGTACACGTGGTGCACGCAGGGCTCGCCGGCCCGCTCGGGCGGGTGCTCCACCGTCACTGGCGCGCCGCCCCACTCCACCGCCTGGATCTCGTTGTTGACCGAGCAATGGGCGCAGTAGACCGGCAGCTCGTCCCGCATGAAGGTGCGTCCCGCCCGCTCCTGCAGGACGAGATAGCCGTCGTCGCCGTAGCGGCCCTCGTCGATGAGACGCCCGCCGGTGCCGCACCGGAACGACAGGGTGATCTTCTCGTCGTCCTCCTGCACGTCGCACTCACCGAAGTTGGCGACCATGGCCCGGGCCACGGCCTTGGCTCGTGCCTCGGCGGGCATGGTGTCCCAACCCTTCCCGCGGCGGGGCCGCACGTAGGTGTCACCGAAGTCCCGGAGGGCCCGCTCCACTGCCTCTTCGCCCAGCTCTCGGCCGATGAACGAGAGCAGCGACGTCACCCAGTTGATGGAGTAGTCCTGCAGGCTGCGCCAGCGCCGCACCGCGACGTCGATGAGCTCCGCCGCCCGCTCCACGTCACCCTGGGCGAGGGCGGCCTTGGCCTGGTCCCACGCCGGCACCGTCATGGTTTCGGTGTTCACCACCTAAGTTTCGCGGGTCATGCGCCTCGGCCTCATCACGCCGGTGCTCACCCTCAATCCCCGGGTACACAACGAGTGGGAGCGGGACGGCACCCTCGCCGACGTCGTCACCATCGCCGAGGCCGCCGATCGCCTCGGCTACCACCACCTCACCTGCAGCGAACACATGGCCGTCCCTCGCGATTACGAGAGCACCAGGGGTGTCCGCTACTGGGACGCACTGGCGACCTTCGGCTACCTGGCGGCCCGCACCACGGCCATCCGGCTGGCGACGCACGTCGTCGTGCTCGGGTATCACCACCCCCTCGAGATCGCCAAGCGCTACGGGACGCTGGACCGCGTCAGCGGCGGCCGGCTGGTCCTCGGCGTCGGGGTCGGTTCACTCGAGGAGGAGTTCGACCTGCTGGAGGCTGACTTCGCGGGCCGTGGCGCCAGAGCCGACGACGCGCTGCGAGCGCTCCGGGCCGCGCTCTCACAACGGGAGCCCAGCTACCACGGGCCCTTCTACGGGTTCGACGGTGTAGTCGTTGATCCGTGCGCCGTACAGGTACGGGTGCCGATCTGGGTCGGTGGGCGCACCCGCCGGTCGTTACGACGGGCCCTCGAGCTCGGCGACGCCTGGGTTCCCTTCAGGCTCACGCCTGCGCAGGTCGCCGAGCTGGTCGACCGTCTCGGGTCACCCGCCGACCTCGTGCTGGCGCCGGAGCCCGCGCTCGATCCCATCGGTCAGCCCGACTCGACAGTCGAGACGGTCCAGCCCTACCTCAACGCGGGGGCGACCGTGCTCAACCTGCGTCTCGTGCATCGCTCGGCCGCGCACTGCTGTGAGCAGCTGGAGGCGCTGCTTCCGCTTCTCGGCTGAGCTCGTCGTGCCAGAGCGGCGCGTGGTGCTCGACCCACGCGCTCGGGATCCAACCCCGCCACATGGAGCGCATGGCGTCGCTGTCGCGCAGGGCGTAAACGATGTGGCCGGCGATGGTGATGAAGAGGAAGAACGCGATCCAGTCGTGCACGAAGGTCGCGCCCGTGCGCCAGGTCAGCGGGAAGGGATCGAACCACTTCATGATCGAGCCCGTCGCCAGCAGCAGGAGGATGGCGCCGCCGGTGAAGGCGGCGTTGAGCTTCTGGCCGGCGTTGAACTTGCCGGCCCGCACCAGCGGGTCGCGCGACCAGCTCCGCAGCCAGCGCACGTCGTCGCGAGTCCAGCGGTTGAGGCGGGACAGGTCGCGGCGGAATGCATGGCCCCAGCGTCCGACGGCGGCGACGACGAGCGGCACCGGGAGGGCGAGGCCGGCGATGACGTGGATGTCCTTCACCAGCTCGCGCCGCCCGACCAGCGCGCTCAGCGAGCCGATGTAGAGTGCGGCCGCTGTCGCCATGGCGATGCCGAACAGCACAGCGTTGGCCCAGTGGGCGACCCGCTGGACGCGGTCGAAGCGCTCAACGCGCTCGGGGAGCTCAGACAGGCTGGTCGTCGCGACCATTCGACCGTCCGATCCACGCGTCGACGTCGTAGCCGCGGACCTCCCAGTAGCCGGGCTGCACCGCATTGACAACCTCGATCTTGTCGAGCCACTTGATCGACTTGTAGCCGTACATGGGTGCCACGTACAGGCGCACCGGGCCGCCGTGGCGCGCGGGGATGGCCTTGCCCTCCATCGAGTAGGCGACGATCACGTCGGGCCGACGGGCCTGGTCGAGGGTGAGGCTCTCGGAGTAGCTGCCGTCGAAGGAGTGAAAGGTGATGGCCTTGGCCTCGTCCTGCACGCCCGCCGCGTCCAGCAGGTCGGACAGCCGCACACCCACCCATTTGACGTCCTGCACCCTCCAGCCGGTGACGCACTGGAAGTCCTTCGTCATGCGGGTGGGCGGGAGCGCGACCAGGTCCGCGTAGCTGAGGGTGACGGGCGTGTCGACAAGGCCGCTGATCTCGAGCTGGTACTCAGCCGTCTTGCGGCTCGGCAGATACCCGACGACGGAGTAGATGCGGAAGCGGCCCCCGGTGGGCAGCAGGCTGGTGATGCCCGTGGGGTCGTTGGCGAAGACCGAGGCGATGGCGTCCTGCAGGCGGCCGCCGACGAGCACGCCTACCGAGCCGAGGCCCAGCATGCCGAGCACGACCCGTCGGCCGATCGGTTTGCCCTCGATCGCCACGCTCATACCGTCAACGGTACGAGCCCGGCGTTTCAACCGGATGTCAGCTGATGGTGAGCTCGGACCGGTAGACCCGCTTGGGGCCGTTCGCCACGATGTGGCCGGCGATGGCGTCGAACGCCTTCGACGCCTCCCCCTCGGGGTCGGAGATCGTCACTGGTATGCCGATGTCGCCGCCCTCGCGCAGGGCGGGGACGAGCGGGATCTGGCCGACGAGCGGAACACCGAGCTCGGTGGCGAGCAGCTGGCCGCCGCCGTGGCCGAACAGCTCGTAGCGCTTGCCATCGTCGCCCGTGAACCACGACATGTTCTCGATGACGCCGAAGAGCGGCAGGTTGAGCTTCTTGGCCATGAGCGCGGTGCGCTGCGCGACCCGCTGGGCCGCGGGCTGGGGCGTGGTGACCACGTAGGTCTCGGCCCGCGGCAGGTAGTTGGCCATGGAGATGGCGACGTCGCCCGTGCCGGGCGGCATGTCGACGAGCAGGAAGTCGGGCTCGCCCCAGTAGACGTCGGCGAGGAACTGCTCGAGCGCCTTGTGCAGCATCGGTCCCCGCCAGATGACGGGCTGGTCCTCTTTCACGAAGAACCCGATGGAGATGACGCTCACGTCGTGGGCGACCGGCGGCACGATCATGTCGTCGATGACGACGGGGTCCTGGTCGATGTCGAGCATCTTCGGCACCGAGAAGCCGTAGACGTCGGCGTCGAGCACCGCGACCTGGTGGCCGAGGCGCTGGAGGGCGATGGCGGTGTTGACGGTGACCGACGATTTGCCGACGCCGCCCTTGCCCGACGAGATGGCCAGCACGCGGGTCTTGGAGTCGGCGCGGGCCAGCGGGATCTCGCGGTCGGGGTTGCCGTGTCCCGCGCCGTGGCCGCTGGCGCCGCCAGGACCATGGGAGTGGCCGGCATGGCTGCCTCCACCGCCCCCGCCCAGCCTTGCGCGAACGGCCTGCAGCTCCTCGGGCGTCATCACCGTCATGTCCACGTGCACACTCTCGACGCCCTCGAGGGGCATGAGGGCGGCGGTGACCCGCTGGGTGATCTCACCCCGCAGTGGACAGCCGGCCACGGTGAGGGCGATCTGCACGCCCACCTGGTCGCCGTTGATGGCCACGCCCTTCACCATGCCGATGTCGACGATGCTCACGTGCAGCTCCGGATCCTCGACAGGCCGGAGCGCGTCGACGATCTGAGCCTCGGTGAGCTGCTGGCTGGGCTTGCGTCTGAGCATGAAAGGGCGCCTCGGGGGGATTTCCACTACGTGCGTAGGTAGAATATCGGTGTGGGCGATGTACTCAGCGATCGGGATTTCTCCGCTGCCGTCGCCGCGGTCACTTCGGCCTTCGGCGATCCGACCCGGCGGGAGATCTACCTGTTCGCCCGTGAGGCCGAGAACGGGGTCACGGCCGCCGAGGTGGCCGAGCGCTTCGACATGCACGCCAACGTGGCCAGGCACCATCTCGACAAGCTGGCGGCCGGCGGGTACGTCGGCGTCCATCTCGAGCGCCCCGAAGGTGGCGGTGCAGGTCGGCCGTCGAAGCACTACCGGGTGGCCGACAAGGCCATGGGGCTCGAGCTCTCCACCAAGAAGGACGACCTGCTCGTCACCCTGCTCGGTCGCGCCCTCGCCCTGCTGCCGCCCGATGCGGCCCTCGCCATGGCCGAGGAAGTGGGCGAGGAGTACGGGCGGGCCCTCGCCGCGCAGATGGCGCCGGGCGACAATCACCGCACGTTCCGCAACGCGCTGCACGCGGTGGCCGAGGCCCTCACCGCCCACGGCTTCGCCGCCCACGCCGAGGCGCGGGGGACGTCGCTGCGCATCATCTCCGAGCAGTGCCCCTTTGGCGACGCCGCCACCGAGCACCCGGTGATGTGTGCGGTCGACCGCGGCATGGTGCGGGGCATGCTGGCCGGTCTCTACGGTGACACCGTGCCGGTCACCGAGTCGTCGCGCGCCCTGGGCGGCGACGTCTGCGTCACCGCGGTTTGAGTAGGAGCTATCTGGATCACGCGTCGACGTCACCCGCGCGCCCCGAAGTGGTCGAGGCCATGGTGCCATGGCTCTCCGGGGTGCGGGCGGCCGACCCGGGCCGGGTGCACACCGAGGGGCGCATGGCACGCGCCGCGGTGGAGGAGGCCCGGCAGCAGGTCGCCGCGCTGCTGGGCGCCCGCTCGCGCGAGGTGGTGTTCACCAGCGGGGCGACGGAGGCGATCAACGCGGCCGTGTTCGGCACCGACGGGCCAGTGGCGTGCGCGGCCGTCGAACACTCGGCCGTGCGGGACGCATCGGCGCGCCACGACGTGGTCGAAGTCGCCGTCGACAGCGCGGGGCGGATCGACGTGGGCAGCGTGCGCGCCGCCATCGACACGGGCGTCCGGCTCGTGCACTGCCAGTGGGGCAACCACGAAGTCGGCACGCTGCAGCCCGTCGCCGGCGTGGTCGAGCTGTGCCGTGAGCGCGGCGTGCTCGTGCACGTCGACGCGGCCTCCGCCGCGGGCCACCTTCCCATCGCCTTCGACGACCTGGGCGCCGATCTCATGTCGGTGAGCGCCCACAAGCTGGGTGGTCCCAAGGGCATCGGCGCCCTTCTCGTACGCCGGGGCCTGCGCATCGATCCCATGCTCGTGGGCGGTGACCAGGAGCGGGCTCGCCGGGCCGGACTCGAGAACGTGCCCGCCATCGTGGGATTCGGCGCCGCTGCATCGGCCGTGGACGTCGAATCCGAGGCGGCCCGCAACCGTGCGCAGACCGAGCGGGCCCTGGCCGGCGCGCTGACGGTCGATGGCGTGCGCGCCTACGGCTCAGCCGGTGACGACCGCCTGCCCCACCTCGTCTGCGTCGGTGTGGACGGCGTCGAGGCCGAGGCCGTCCTGCTCGGCCTCGACCAGGCGGGCGTGGCCGCCCACTCGGGGAGCGCATGCTCGTCGGAGTCGCTCGAGCCGTCGCCCGTGCTGCAGGCCATGGGCGTCGACGCCGACCGCTCGCTGCGCGTGTCCGTGGGCTGGTCGACCACCGACGCCGACATCGACGCCTTCGTCAGCGCCTTCCCCGGTGTGGTCGAGCGTCTCCGCGCCCTGCGCTGACCTTCAGCCTCCCGAGACGGCGGGCAGCACGGACACCTCGGCGCCTTCGGGCACCACCGTGTCCACGCCGTCGAGGTCGCGGGCGTTGTCAGGCCCAACGAAGACGTTCACGTGGCGGCGAAGGGCCCCGGCTTCGTCCCGCACTCGACGGCCGACGGCGGGGTGGGCCGCGGCGACGGCCTCGAGGACGGCGCCGATCGTCGGCGGCGCGGTGACCTCGACCTCCACGCACGCGGCCCCGCCCGCGTGCTGTCGCAGCGCGGCGGCCAAGCGGACGGGCACCTTCAGCGCAGCACCGCCGTCTTGACGCACAGCACCGGCGGCAGGTGGCGGGCCAGCTCCTGCCATGACTCGCCCGCGTCGGCCGAGCCGAACAGATCGCCCGTGCGGGTTCCCACGTAGAGGCCGGCGGGATCGAGGGCGTCGGCCGTGAAGCCGTCGCGGAGCACAGTGAGGTAGGCGTTCTCCTGGGGCAGCCCGTTGCCGAGACCGGTCCAGGTCGCCCCGCCGTCAGTGGTGCGGTAGACGCGCATGCGGCCCTCGGGCGTGCAGCGGAACATGTCCGACTCGAGCGGCAACACGTAGGCGGTGCCCGGGTGGTTCGGGTCGGCGACGACCGGGAAGCCGAATGTCGATGGCAGCGCATCGGCGCCGATCTCGGTCCAGCGGCCGCCGAAGTCATCAGAGCGGTACACACCCCAGTGGTGCTGCAGGAAGAGGGTGTCGGGCTCGGTGGGGTGACGGTCGACCTTGTGCACGCACTGGCCGAACTCCGGCTCGGGCTCCGGCAGGAACGGCGGGCGGATGCCCTTGTTGGCCGCCTCCCACGTCGTGCCGTCCATGGTGCGGTAGAAGCCGGCGGCGGAGATGGCGATGCCGAGCCGGGCGCCGCCCGCAGGGTCGGGCACGATGGTGTGGAGACACAGACCTCCGCCGCCCGGCTGCCACTGGGGCCGGTGGTCGTGGTTCCACAAGGGCTCGTCGAGCCGGAACGACTGCCCGCCGTCCTCCGAGCGGAACAGCGCGGCCGGCTCCACTCCCGCGTAGACGACGTCGGGCTGGGCATCGCCCGCGGGCTGCAGCTGCCACACGTGGGCGACGGCCGCGCCGGTGTCCTCGGGAAAGCTCAGGGTGTCGGGCTCGGGCTCCACCCACGAGGCGCCGAGGTCGTCTGACCGGTACACCGACGGCCCCCAGTGCGAGCTCGTGGCGCCGACAAGAAGGCGTCGACGCCCGCCCCGGCAGTCCAGGGTCGCGGCGTAGATCTCCTCGCCTGGGAACCACGGACCCGCCAGCTCCCAGGTGCTGCGGTCGGGCCCCGCTGCGAGTGCGAAGAGCCCCTTGCTGGTGCCGGCCAACACCACGACGTCACCGGTGTCGGCCTGGATCGGAACAGGTTCATCCATGGCGATACAGACGCTAGGCGCCCCCCGAACTCATCGGTGCCGGAACGTGATGCTCATCCGGGGGCCGGCCGCCTTCACCTTGGGGACGGTGTGCTCCCAGGTGCGCTGGGCCGTACCGCCGGTCACGATGAGGTCGCCGGACCGGGGCAGGAAGCGCGTCGACTTCCCTCCGCCGCGCGGCCGCATCAGGAAGGACCGCGGCTCGCCCAGGGTGACGATTGCGACCGTGGGGTTCACGATCTCCTTGGCGATCTTGTCCCTGTGCCACGCCACGCTGTCCCGCCCGTCGCGGTACAGGTTGCAGCCGCCGCTCACGAACTCCACGCCGTAGCGCTCGGACAGCGCGGCGCGCATCTCCTCGATGATGGGCAGGTCCGGCCACGCTGCGTTGAGCCGGGGCTGCATGACCCGCTCGCCGTACATGAGGCGGTCGTGCTGGGCCCAGTGCCCGCTGGCCATGACCTCTTCGAACACCCGGTCTGCGCCCGGCACGAACCCAGGGCAGTGGTCCACCCACGCCTCGTCGTCGAGCTGATGACGGACCAGCTGGGTGAAGCGGGCGTCGAGGCCCGGCTCGTCGTCGGCCGCGAAGAGAGAGGCCTGGAACTGCACGTCGACCAGGCTATCGAACGTGCGTTCCTATTCGGGCAGCGGGGCCCGTTTCCGGCGGGCGCCGGCCGCCACCTCGTCAGGCACGTCGACCCACAGTCGCAGCAGCGTGGCGCCGTGGGTCTTGCCCAGGTTGTCGCTGCGCAGCGAGCGGGGCGCGCCCCCGCCCAGGGCGTCGTGCATGACGAACTTGAGGGCGAGGACGTTGGGCGCCTCGTAGCGCTCGACGTCGCCCTCGACCAGCGACCCGAAGTGTGCCTTCACCCGCTCGGCCGTCACCTCGGCGCGGATGGCGTCGTAGGCGGCCTGGTCGTCGGCGAACAGCGACAGGTCGCTGATGTTGCCCTTGTCACCGGAGCGGGTGCCACACAGGTCCCGCAGCTGGATGCGGGTCATGTCTCCTCCACCTCGATGCGCACCTGGGCGTCGACGAGGGCCTTGTCCACGTAGAACGGCTCGACGGCGAGGAGCTGGCTGGGCTTGGCCCCGCCGCCGCGGCCCACGCCGCTGAGCATGGGCGGACCCGACAGGCCGAGCACGCCGACGCCGCGGGCCACGCTGCCCGCCGCTTCGGGGGTCGCGCAGCGCCATGCCAGCCGACCCATGACCTCGGGCGGCTCGGGGTTGGTCGCGCGGTCGACGGTGGGGCCGCCGTAGGCGTTGGCGCCGAAGTACTCCTCGTGCCATTCCTCCACCTCGACGCCGTTGGCCTCGGCCTGGGTGCGGATGAACGACATCGCCGCGCGCGCCTTGGCCTCGGCGTCGGGCCACGAGTACGCCATGCGGGCCTCGCTGGCCCAGCCGGCCGGGGTGCACACGAGACCCTTGTACGTCTCCGGCGCCGGTGCGCCACGGGTGCCGCTGACCCGCACCCGGTCGCCGCCCTCGTCGTCCACGGTCAGCGAGGCGAAGTCGGCGACGACGTCGGGGTTGAGGTAGCGCGCCGGGTCGTGCACCTCGTAGAGGAGCTGCTCGCGCACGGTGTCGAAGGTGACGAAGCCGCCTGTCTTCTCCGGCTTGGTGATGACGGCCGACCCGTCCTCGTCGACCTCGGCGATCGGGAACCCGATGCGGTTCGGGTCGGCGTTCTCCCACCACGCGCCCGAGTAGTTGCCGCCCGTCACTTGGCCGCTGCACTCGAGCAGGTGGCCCACGACGACGCCGGCGGCGAGACGGTCCCAGTCATCCCACGCCCAGCCGAACTCGTGGATGAGGGGTGCGAGGAAGAGCGACGCATCGGCCACCCGTCCGGTGATGACGACCTGGGCGCCGGCCTCCAGGGCGTCGACGATCGGGCGCGCGCCGAGGTAGGCGTTGGCGAACATGGCGTCGTCGGGGAGGCCGAGCTCGGCGGCCCGACCCCGCACGTCGTCGCCGACAACCGTGGCGACCTGGAGCCCGGAGACGCCGGCCGCCTTGGCCATGGCGTGCACGGCCCGGCCCGCGGCCACCGGGTTGATGCCGCCCGCGTTGGTGATGAACTTCGTCCGACCATCGAGGAGGAACGGCATCGCCGCCTGGACGTACAGCGGGAGGTCGCGCGTGTAGCCGAGCGACTCGTCGCGCATGCGGTCCTTCTGCAGGATGGCGAGGGTCAGCTCGGCGAGGGCCTCGCACACCAGGTAGTCGACGCCGGCGTTGAGCAGGTCGGCCACCGGGCCGTGCCCGTCGCCGTAGAACCCCTGCCCGCCACCGAGCTTGATCACTGCTGCGGGACGGTAGTCGTCGCCGCCGGCGCCCGGCCTTCCGCCTCGGCCAGCGCCTGGTCGAGGAGGGGCTGGACCTGAGCCGCGGCGTCCGAGCTCGACGTGTTGGCGAGGAACAGGCGGAACTCGGTCACGGCAGCGGCCGCGTCGCTCTTGTCCCGCCAGAGAATCATCGCCTTGAAGAAGTGGGCCTCGGGATAGCTCGGGTCCGCCGCCACCGCCCGCTCGATGTAGGCGAGGCCGTCGTCCACCAGGCCCGCGTTGCGGATCACCCAGCCCCGCTCCGCCAACGCGACGGGATTCTTGGGGTCCTCCTTCAGCACCGCGTCGTACTGCTTGACGGCGTCGAGCACCTTGCCCTGGGACACCATCTGCTGGGCGCGCGCCAGCTTGTCGCTCGTCCCCTCGTCGATGCTCCCGCTCGACGGCCGCCCCGCCACCCGCTCCCCCGACGACTGCGCGACGAGCAAGCCAGCGAGCGAAGCGAGCAGGAGCACGCCCAGGACGACGACTGCCGTCCGTTGCGGGCGCGATACCGCGCCAGCAGGTGGCGCAGTATCGCGCCCGTATTCGTTCTGGAGGGCGGCCTGGTAGCGCGACTTGAGCTCCGCGTGGTCCTCGTCGGAGAGGTCGCCGGCCTCGTGCTCGGCGTCGAGGTCCGCGATGGATCGCCGCAAGAATTCGGTTCGGTCGGTCACGGGCCGGCGACCTTCCAGCGGCGGAAGGCGACGGCGAGGCCGGCCGCGCCGCAGAC
>JBEEFQ010000302.1:0-11536 GCA_041166245.1 Actinomycetota bacterium
AGCTGGTTGACGATGAGCGGGGCGAGGCCCAGTGACAGCTCGTCGATCATCATCAGCTTCGGTTGCAGCATGAGCGCTCGTCCGATGGCCAGCATCTGCTGCTCGCCGCCCGACATGAGCCCGGCCAGCTGGCGCCGCCGCTCCGCCAGTCGGGGGAACGTCTCGTACACGCGGTCGTAACCGGCCCGCACCGCCGCCTTGTCCCGCCGCAGCGGATACGCGCCCATCCGCAGGTTCTCCTCGACGCTGAGGTTGGGCAGCAGGCCCCGCCCGCCCGGCACCTGGGTGACGCCGAGGCGCACCGTCTCCTCGGTGGTGACGCGCGTCAGGTCCTCGCCCTCGAAGAGGATCTGTCCCTCGTCGGCGGGCATGAGCCCCGAGATGCAGCGCAGGATCGTGGACTTCCCCGCGCCGTTGGTGCCGAGCAGGGCAACGATCTCGCCGCGTGCCACGGTGAAGTCGATGCTCCGGAGCACCTCGACCGCGCCGTAGGACGCGCGCAGGCCGCGGATGTCGAGCAGCAGATCGTTTCGATCCACCGCCGTCACGCCACGACCTCTTCGAGATCGACGCGGCCGCCCAGGTAGGCCTCGACCACCTGGTCGTTGTTCTGGATCTCCTCGGGCGAGCCTTCGGCCAGGACCTGGCCCGCGGCCAGGGCGACGATGCGGTCGGAGATGCTCATCACAAGGGGCATGTCGTGCTCGATGACGAGGAACGTGGCGCCCAGCTCCTCGCGCAGCTCGAGCAGCAAGGGCCCGAGGGCCTCGGTCTCTCGCTGGGCGATGCCCGAGGACGGCTCGTCGAGGAGCACGAGCTCGGGCTCCATGGCGAGGACGGTGGCGATCTCGGTGAGGCGCAGCGTTCCGTAGGAGAGCTCCGAGCACTGCTTGTTGGCGTAGTCACCCAGGCCGAGGCGGTCGATGATGGCCGCGGCCCGCTCGGCCACCCGACGTTCGGTCGCGATCGACCCGGTGGTGGCGACGGCGGCCGCCAGCAGCCCCCGCACCGCGCCGCCGGGGATGCGGTGGTGGCACGCGGTCTTCACCACGTCCAGCACGGTCTCGTTCTGGAACAGCTTCGCGGTCTGGAAGGTGCGACCGAGTCCGAGCCAGGCCCGCCGGAAGGGCTTCTCCTCGACCAGGTCGGTGTCCTGGAAGAGGATGTGTCCCCTCGCGGGGCGGTGGAAGCCGGAGATGACGTCGAACAGCGTCGTCTTGCCTGCGCCGTTGGGGCCGATGAGGCCGACGATCTCGCCCTGGTCGACGTGGAAGCTCACGTCGTCGAGCACTTGGAGCCCGCCGAAGCGCAGGGAGATGTCCTCGACCGCGAAGTAGTGGTCGGCCACTAGTCCGCCCCTCCAAGAGCCAGTGTGCCGGCGGCGCGGTCGAATGCACCCGTGTCGGTGTCGCCGTAGGACGGCGCCTTCGACTCCTCCTCGGCCGAGGCCCACGCCACCCGCTCGCCGAGGTCGAACCGTCGGAGGAGCCGGGTGAAGAAGGACGCCAGGCCGTTGGGGTAGTTGGTGACCGTGTTGACGGCGAGGTAGCCGGCGAGGATGAACTGGCTCTGGTTCACCGCGTCCACCGGGCTGGCGATGGCGGCGGGCAGCAGCACGAACAAGACGGGCACGAGCAGCGAACCGGCCTGCAGCGCAAGGCCGGCGATCACTGCGTAGGTGATGAACGACAGCGACAGGAAGAAGCTGAAGCTGCCCGCGGTCACCTTCACGTTCATGTAGGCGAACGACCCACCCGCCACGCCGGCGATGAACCCCGACAACGCGAAAGCCAGCAGCTTGTAGCGCACGGGATCGATGCCCATGGCGATGGCGGTGTTCTCCGAGTCGCGGATGGCGTGGAAGGCGCGGGCGATTCGGGTCCTGCCGAGGTTGCGCACCGCCATGAACAAGAGGCCGGCGAAGAATATCGATGCGTAGAACGCGGGCTGGCTCAGGTCCTCTCGCAGGATCCCACGGGACACGTCGTTGCGAGTCTGCAGGAACGACTGGGTGAACAGCCAGCTCTCGGCCGCGACCATGAAGGCGAGGGTGGCGAGGGCGAGGAAGAAGCCACGCAGGCGCAGTGCGGGGATCCCCACGACGATCGCGAGGGGGATGCCGATGAGACCGGCCAGCGGCATCACGATGAAGAACGGCAGGTGGGCCTGGGTCGACAGCAGGGCGGATCCGAAGGCGCCCGCGCCGGCGAAGGCGAGGGCGGCAAGGCTGATCTGACCCGTCCAGCCCGTGAGCACGACGATGGACAGACCGATGAGCGCGTAGAACACCGCAGTGCCGAGCACCGTCGACCAGTACGACACCGTGAACACGGGGATGACGAGCAGGGCGGTGAGGACGGCGACGCCGAGCACGGCCTTGCCGATGGGCCAGTCGGCCAGCAGCAACTGCAGCGCGCCACGGCGGTCGAGCGCCCGTCGCAGTCGGTCTTCGATCTGCAGCCCCGAGAACCGCTGCGCGAAGCCGACGCCTGAGTCCTCGTCGAGGCGGATGCCCTTGAAGATGAACTTGGGTCGTGTCATCAGCACGATGACCACGACGAGGAACGACACGAACTGGGAAGCGCCTGCCGCGCTGAACATGTCGCGCAGGATCCCGTCCGGCCAGTTGATGCCGATGAACATGGTCTGAGCCACGCCGAGGGCGAGGCCGCCGAGGAAGGTGCCGACCAGGCTGATGAAGCCACCGAAGAGGGCGGCGGTGAAGCCGGGGAGCAACAGGGCGGCGAGGGAGACGAAGTCGAGCTGGCGATTGCCGCGGGACACGATGAGGATCGCGGCGCCCGTTGCGAGCGCCGAGCCCACTGCCCACGAGAACGACGCCACCCGGTTGGCGTTGATGCCGAGCAGGCGGGCGACCTCGCGGGAGTCGGCCGTCGCCCGGATGGCAATGCCGAGGCTGGTGAACTTGAAGAAGGCGCCGAGGGCCACGGCGAGCGTCAGGGCGATGACGACGACCACGACATCGTCTTGGAAGAAGCGGATGCCGAACAGCTCGTGCACCTTTTCCGGCACCACCGGTGGCACCGTCTCGGTCTGCTTGTCGAACAGGTCGATGGCGAGACCGGTGATCATGGTGAACAGCCCGATGGTCGCCACGACGAGGGACATGGTCGAGGCGCCGACCAGGTAGCGCATGAACAGCCGCTCGATGGCGAGGCCGAGCAGCATGCTGACGCCGATGGCGAGGAGGACAGCGAGGACCAGCGGGAGGCGGGGCAGGACCGGGTCCCAGCTCAGCTGGGTGAACGGCACCTGCAGGTGCAGGTGCTTGATCTGCAGCTGTCCCTGCGAGCCCTCCCACGACTTGAAGAAGACGTAGGCGCCAACGGTCCCGACGGCGCCGTGGGCGAAGTTGGGCACCCGGGTCGACTTGTAGACCATGGTGATGCCCAGGCCGTAGAGGGCGAACACAGCGCCGGCGAACAACCCGGAGACGGCCAGCTGAGCCCAGTACACCGCTGGATGATTTCGCCGTGATGTGACGAATGTCCTACTTGGAGCAGGAAGGAGATCCGGCCAGGGCGAAGAAGTGCGGCAGTGGCCTGGAGACGGACGCTGCTGGTTGCGACGGTCGCCCTCACGCTTTTCGGCGGGGTGGGTCTGGTCGGTGTCGGAGCTGCGCCCCCGCCCGACCTGGCCCCCTCGCTGCACGGGGCCGTCGAAACCCAGGCCCTGACCGCCGGGGTGGGCGCCCTCGCCCTGTTCGCGGACCCGGGGACGGCGTACTCGTACTCGACCATGGACCGCGACGACTACGGCGGCGGGTCGGTGGCCTACACCATGACGGCGCGAGGGGCGAACCTGAACATCGGCACCATCCCCGCGGCGGTGATCTGGGCCGCGCCCGAGTGCCACCCCGAGGATCCGTCGGCCTCCAACGGCCCGTGCTTCCTCTCCGGCGGCCACGGCACGCCCAACACCGGCCTGCACGAGGGTGCCGGCTTCCCGGGCTACGCCGAGGCCCTGTTCCCGCCGCCGCCGGTCGAGGCCGGCGCGTCGCGCGAGCGGGTCTACAAGTGCGTGCTCAACAAGGACGCAGCGGGCGCGGCGCCGACCGAGGGCGCGGCCCAGGACGTCTGCAAGTCGAGCGACTCGATCCCGCTCACGTCGTGGGCCGAAGCGGTCGGGGACACCTACAGGTCCTTCGGGTTCTCGCGAGCCGTCGGGTTCGAGATCCCGGGCGTGCTCAAGGTCGCGGGCAGCGAGTCGCTCTCGGAGGTGAAGGCGATCGAGGGCGGCAAGCTGTCGTCGTCGGGCTACTCCGTCCTGCGGGACATCTCCATCGCCGGCGGCCAGGTCACCATCGACTCGACCCGGTCGACGGGCGCCATCACGTCCGGCACCGACGGCCAGGCCGACCGCAGCGCGGCGTGCGGGTTCGAGGGCCTGGTGGTCGGCGGGGAGCCCATGAGCCCGGCCGACCTGCAGACAGGTGAGGCCAAGCCGCTGCTCGACGGAATCGAGCAGGCCAGCGGGTTCCGAATCGAGATCATCCCGCCGTCACCGGTGGTGACCGAGGTGCGGGAGGGCGGCAAGCACGTCGCCGAATGCACGGGGGTGAAGGTGATGATCACCGACATCCGCACCGGATCGCCTGTGCCCGTGTGCGCCCCGCCTGTCGACCCCACCATCCCCGAGTGCATCCCCGCCTTCGGCAACCGCTTCGAGTTCACGTTCGGGCGCATGAGCGTGCAGCAGTCGGTCAACAGCTTCGCGGGACCGCCGTCGGGCGGGGCCAGCGGGCTCATCGACCCAGGACTACTCCCGACCGACAGCGGCGGTGCTGACGTGCTCGGCACCAACTTCAGCGCACCCGACACGGCCGCGGGTGATCTCGGCGCTCCTGCGCCTGCTGCCGGCGGCGGAGGCGGTGCGCCCGTTGGGAGCGACACCTTCAGCGACACGGGCTCGCCGCAGACCGTCGCCAGCATCGGCGGGCGCAACCTCGCCCTCATCGGCGGGCTCACCGCCGCGGCGGCCAGCGCCATCGGCTTCGTGATCCTGCTCCTCATCGGCGTCGTCGGCTCCCTCGCGCGGGGCACGCCCCTCCGCATCCCCGGCCTGTAGGCCCAACCCCGATCGACTTTTTCGCGATTTGCTGCGCAATGCGCAGCGAATCGCGAAAAAGTCGGGGACGGGGTAGACCAACTGGCGTGGAGAAGCTCGAGAAGTACCGCGGGATGCGGGACTTCGGGGCCACGCCCGAGCCGTCGGGCGACGAGGCCGTTCCCGAGGCGGACCAGCCCCGGTTCGTCGTGCAGGAGCACCACGCCACCGCGCTGCACTGGGACCTGCGGCTCGAGCGCGAAGGCGTGCTCGTCTCGTGGGCCGTGCCCAAGGGCATCCCGCCCGACCCGCGGGAGAACCACCTGGCCGTGCACACCGAGGACCACCCGCTCATGTACCTCGATTTCCACGGCGACATCCCCGAGGGCAGCTACGGCGCGGGAACCATGACCATCTGGGACACCGGCACCTACGAGACGGAGAAATGGTCGGACCGCGAGGTCATGGTGACGCTGCACGGCGAGAAGGCCCAGGGCCGCTACGTCCTGTTCCAGACCAAGGGCAACCAGTGGATGATCCACCGCATGGACCCCCCGGCCGATCCGGATCGGGAGCTCATGCCGCGCGGCTTGCGTCCCATGCTGGCCAGCGAGGGGCTGATCCCCGAGGTCCCTGATGCATGGGGCTTCGAGGTGGATTGGGACGGCGCTCGCGCCGTGGTGGGTAGCGATGGCGGGCGCATCGAGGCGACGGGCCCGGCAGGGGAGAACGTCCTCAAGGTGGCGCCCGAGCTGCGCGAGCTGGGCCTCGCCCTCGGCAGCCTGGCCGTGGTCCTCGACGGCGAGCTGGTCGCCTTCGGCGACGACGGTCGCCCCGACGTGGGACGACTCGAGCGTCGTCTCACGACCAAGAGCGACGCCACCGCCCGGCGTCTCGCGACGAGCGTCCCCCTCACCTACGTCATCTACGACCTGCTCTGGATGGATGGCCACACCGCGATGGCTCTGGGCTACGAGCAGCGCCGCAACCTGCTCGACCGCCTCGAACTCGCCGGCCCCGGCTGGCAGACGCCGGCCTGGCATCGCGGTGACGGCGCTGCCCTGCTCGAAGCCTCGAGGTCCCAGGGCCTGGCCGGCGTCGTCGCCAAGCGCCTCGACTCGTCCTACCGCCCGGGCGAGCACACCGAGGACTGGGTGCGCGTCCGTCCGTGAGCCGAACTTGTAGGGCCCGGCCGGCCAGTCCTGCGGCCCGTCGGGGCGGCTGCTCACCCCGAAAGCGCTGGTGTGCCCGGCCGGCCGGGCGTGATCAGTATGGGGACGCGGAACCCGCGATTGGGGGACCCGGCACCGATACGATCGGTCCTGCATGGGCATCACCCCCGAAGCGCTGCGCGAGGCCTCATTTCGGTGGGCGCCGTTGCGGGGGTACCACCCTGACGACGTGGACGAGTTCCTCGAGCGCATGGCGGCGGGCATCGAGATCCTTGTGCAGCGGGTGCGGGATGCCACCGAAGCGGCGGTGCGAGCCGAGCAGGCGCACGCCGACGACGAGATCGACCTCCCGGACGACGACGACTCCATGCGCAGGATGATGCTGGCGTCCCAGACCGTCGCCGACGAGGCGCTCGACAAGGCCCGCGACCAGGCCCGACAAGTGCTGGCCCGGGCCGAGGAGTACGCGCGCGTGCTGCTGGAAGAGGCCATGGCCGCCACCGACCGCACCCGGGCCGGCGCCAGTGAAGCGGCCGAGGTCGACCTACGGCGCCTGCGCACCGCTCGCGACCGCCTCCGCGTCCAGGCCCTCGCCGTCGAGCACGACGTGGTCACCACCCCGCTGCCCCGGGCCCGTCCGCACTGGCCCACGTGCCTGCACACCGTCGAGCAGCAGTTCCAGCCCCCCACCCACTGAACCCCCCAAGTCTCGAGGAAATAGGCCACGGATACCGTGGCCTATTTCCTCGGGAGTCGGGTAGGGCAGGGTGACGGGGGTCACGTGGCGAATAGACCCAATTAATCAGGTCGTCGACGAAGGGGATTCGGTTCGTGCGGAAGTCCACGCTCGCGCTCTACGCACCGTTCATCGCCATCGCCGTCGTGCAGGCACTGTTCATCGCCCTCCTGCCCTCCAATGGCGCAGGCACCCAGAACGTGGCCGCCGGTCAGCTGGGGAACGGGCAGTTCGACGCCGGCACCGGCGCGGCCGCTGACGCCGGAGGCGCTCCTGTCGACGCAGGGGCTGCCGCAGGCGTGCCGGCTGGGGCTGCGGGCGGCGGATCCGCGGCTGCCCTCGCCCAGAGCAAGGCGAGCGCGGCGGCCAAGCAGGCCACCCAGCAGTACCTCGCGGGCCAAGGCGATACCAGCCACTGCAAGAACGGCAAGCAGTTCCAGATCTTCTACGCCACCAAGACCGATCCGAACTGCGTGGCCAAGTGGCCGGCAGGGGCCGACAACGGCGGCGACACCTACCAGGGCGTGACCCGCGACACCATCAAGGTGATCGTCTTCGAGGCCGAGCCCAACGCGGCCGTGAACGCCGCACTGGCGCCCCAGGGGCTGGCCGCGACCGACGAAGAGATCAAGGCCATGGACGCGGCGGCCCAGAAGTTCATCGCCAAGCACTACGAGCTCTACGGGCGCAAGATCCAGTGGGAGCGGATCCGTGGTGACTGCCCGACCACGCCGCCCGACTACGACTCCTGCCTGGCCGCGGCGCGCGAGGTCATCAAGAAGAAGCCCTTCATGGTGATCTGGTACTCGGGGCTCTATGCCACCGTCTTCGACGAATGGGCCAAGGCCGGCATCGTCAGCATCGGCGGCTGGCACTTCGACGAAGCGTTCTTCACCCAGCGTCGGCCCTATCGCTACGACGTCTTCATGGACGGCACCCGCTCGGCCGATCTCATCGGCGAGTACTACTGCAAGAAGCTGGCGGGCAAGAACGCAGACCGGGCGGGGGCCACAACCTTCCCCGGAACGGCGCAGCCCATCCGAGCCACCCACCGGCGGCTGGGGATCTCGGTGCCCGAGATTCCGGCCAACGTCTCGACGGCCAAGCACGTGGCCGCCATCGTCAACAAGTGCGACCCCGGCCACGATCCGGTGATCGCGACCTACGAGTCCAACATCGAACGGGCCCAAGAGCAGTCGTCGTCGACGACGCAGAAGTTCATCGCGGCCAAGGTGACGACGACGGTGTGCATGTGCGACCCGATCGCGCCCGTGTTCGGCACCAAGGGCTACACCGAGGCCGGCTACTTCCCCGAGATCCTCCTCCCCGGCATCGGGCTCCTCGACTACGACAAGCTCGGCCGGCTGTACAGCCCGCAGCAGATGCAGCACGCGTTCGGGCCCAGCCACCTCAGGGACGAGACCAACTTCCACGACAGCGACGCTTCCATCGTGTGGCGTGACTCGGGGAACTCGGGCGAGCCGTGCAAGAGCTGCAACCTGGCGTGGGCCTACTACGCAATGGCCGCTTCTCTTCTTCAAGGGACGGGCCCCATCCTCAACCCGCTCAACATGGAGAAGGCGGCGCTCTCCTCCAAGCCCAACGGGGGTTGGGCAGCTTCGGGCGGCAACCGCAACGTGATCATGACCAAGCTCGGCCCCAACGACTACACCGCCGTCTCCGACGCCCGCGAGGTGTACTGGGACCCGTCGGCCGTTTCCAAGATCGATGGTCAGCCGGGCGCGTACGTGTCGATCACCGGCGGACGGCGCTGGGAGAACGGGACGTGGCCCGGCGGCCTGTCCAACGAGATCCCCGTCAGGCCCTGAGCGCGTGACCACATGGATCACTGAACGGGCCAACGCGCTCGACCGACCAGTCGCGTCGGTGCGCGCTGCCCTCGCCCACCCGGTGGCGGGACCGATCCTGAAGATCGTGCTCGGTTACGTCCTGCTCATCGAGGTCCTCGTGCAGGCGCTGTTCGGCCAGATCGACATCCCGTTCGTCGATGTGGGCTTCCTCGAGCTCGGTCGCAAGGCGGCGTCGATCCCGCGTGGCGTCTTCGTGCAGGGGGCTGTGGTCGGCTCGCTCTACGCCCTGGTGGGGATGGGCCTGATCCTCGTCTACCGGGCCAACCGCATCATCAACTTCGCACAGGCCCAGCTCGGCGCCATCCCTGCGGTGGCTGCTCTGTTTCTCGTCAGCTTCAAGGGCATGCCCTACATCTTCTCGGTGCCGCTGATGCTGATCGGGGCGGTGGCGCTGGGCGCGGTCGTCGAGACGATGTTCATCCGCCGCTTCGCCCAGGCGCCGAGGCTCATCCTGACCGTGGTCACCATCGGTGTCGGGTTCCTGCTCCTCGTCCTCGAGTTCTTCACCAAGCTCTGGATCGCAGGCGAGGACAAGCTGCTGAGCAACGACTTCCCGACGCCGTTCAACAATGTGCGCTTCAGCGTCGGACAGGTGTTCCTCACCGGTGACCACCTTCTCGCCATCGCGGTGGTGGGCGCCATCGTCATCGGTCTGGGCGCGTTCTTCCGCTTCACCGACATGGGCATCGCGGTGCGAGCGTCGGCCGAGAACGGCGAGCGCGCCTCGCTGCTCGGCATCCCGGTGCGGCGCGTGTCCACCGTGGTGTGGGTCATCGCGGCCGTGATGTCGGCCGTCGGCGTGTTCCTGCGAGCGCCCCTCGTCGGGCTGCCGGTCACGGGGTTCGTCGGGCCCTCGCTCCTGCTCTACGGGCTTGCCGTCGCCGTGATCGCCCGCATGGAGAAACTGCCCACCGCCTTCTTCGCCGGCATGCTCATTGGCGCCATCGACCGAGCGGCGATCTTCAGCACCAACCGAGCATCGCTCGCCAACGCCATCATGCTCGTCGTCATCCTCGTGGCCCTGCTGGTGCAGCGGTCTGGGCTCTCACGTGCTCAGGAGGCCGGGGCATCCACCTGGCAGGCGGTCAAGGACTTCCGGCCTGTCCCCACCGAGTTGCGTGGAGTGCCAGAGGTCAACGCCATGCGCTTCGGCCTCGGCGGATTGATCCTCGCCCTCGTGCTGACCGGCCCCTTCATCGTGCGCGACGCCAACACCGGCCTGCTCACCGTCGGCGTGATCTACGCCATGGTCGGTGTGTCGCTGGTGATCCTGGCGGGATGGGCCGGGCAGATCAGCCTCGGTCAGTTCGCCATCTCCGGAATCGGCGCCGCGGTCGCCGGCGGCCTGGCCGCCAACCACAACTGGGACTTCTTCGCCACCCTCATCGTGGCCGGCGTCGCGGGTGCGTTCGTCGCGGTGCTCATCGGTCTGCCCGCGCTGCGCATCCAGGGCCTGTTCCTCGCGGTGACGACGCTGGCGTTTGCCTTCACCGTGCAGAGCTTCGTGCTGACGCGCGAGTTCTTCGGCTGGCTCCTGCCCAAGGACTTCAGCGCGGTCGCCCGGCCCGTCCTCTACGGGCGATTCTCCATGACCCAGGACAGCGAGGTCCTCTGGTTCACGCTCCGCGCCGACGCCAAGTTCTACTACCTGTGCCTGGTGTTCCTCGTGCTGTTCCTCGCCGTGGCGCGGTCGCTGCGCAAGAACCGCTCGGGCCGGATCTTCATCGGCGCTCGCGACAACGGACGGTTGATGCAGGCCTTCGGGGTGAACCTGGCCCGCACCCGTCTGGCTGCCTTCGCCATCTCGGGTTTCATCGCCGCAGTGGCCGGCGCGCTCTACGCCTATCAGCAGGGCGTGGTCGAACCCGGTGCCTTCCCGCCCGAGAAGTCCATCGAGCTGTTCGCCATGACCGTCATCGGTGGGCTCACGTCGCTGCCGGGCGCCATGCTCGGTGCCGCCTTCGTGAAGGGGCTACCGCTTCTCCCGGGCCTCAAGAACGTGGAGCAGATCGAGCTCCTGACCTCGGGTGTGGGCCTGGTGCTCGTCCTCTACTTCCTGCCCGGCGGCCTGGCCGAGGGGGTCTACCGCATCCGCGACCGGTTCCTTCGTTTCGTCGCGGTCCGGCACAACATCCACGTGCCCAGCCTGGTAGCTGACTCGCTGGTGCAGGACTCCGAGGAGGCCGACGACTCGCTCATGGCGGCCGAGGAGCACCTGCTCGAGACCGCCCGTCTCGAGCAGTCCGACGACGTGATCACCTGCCCGGCGTGCGGGGCGTTCGTGCCGCTGGTCGACGCCCGCCATCACGAGCACTTCGTGCCGTTGCACACGACGGAGACGGGTGATCTGGTCGCGGTCGCACCGTCGGGCGAGGTGCCCGATACCGGCAACGGCCGCCGGCGCCGGAAGGCCCGGTCGTGAACCCGCTCACGTGGCTCCGCGGCCGAGCCGAAGCCGTCACCGGGGGGCTCCCCGTCTTCCCGCTGGTGATGCTCACGACGCTGTTCTTCTTCGACGAGTTCGACACGGCCGCGTTCAACGTCCTCGCGCCCAACATCAAGCGCGCCTTCGACCTCACCGACACGGCGTTCGGCCTGCTCGTCGTGGCCAACCTCACCGTCGTGTTGCTGGTCGCCGTGCCCGTCGGTCACTACGGCGACCGGCTGCCGCGCCGCAAGCTCGTGGTGGC
>JBEEFQ010000303.1:0-5278 GCA_041166245.1 Actinomycetota bacterium
GATGGCTTCGAGGTACTCCTCGAGCGGGGGATGGAAACCGTCGTGCATCAGACCTCCTCGACCGTGAAGGTGCCCTTCATGCCCTGCTCGGGGTGACCTTCGATGCCGCACACATAGGTATAGGCGCCGGCGGCGCCGAGGGTGACCAGATCATGGGCGAGGTGGAGAACGTGGGCCCCGGCACCAGCCGCACGCTCACCGTCGACCTGAAGGCGGGCGACTACGAGCTGGCGTGCAAGCCCGGTCAGACCGGCAAGGGCATCCGGACGCCGATCAACGTGACGGGCGCCGGAGGTGAGCAGGGCGCGGCCGACGCCGTCGACCGCGAGCACGAGGTCATCGGCATCGACTTCAGCTTCTCGGGCATGGACGGCTTCACCGGCAAGGCCGGGGAGACCATCGAGTTCTACCTGCAGAACAACGGCACGGTGGAGCACGAGTTCGAGGTGCTCGACCCGAGCGGCAAGGCCCTCGGCGAAGTGGAACCCGTTCCGCCGGGCAACAAGGGCGAGGGCAAGGTCACCCTGGGCGACGCCGGCGCCTATACCTATGTGTGCGGCATCGAAGGCCACCCAGAGCAGGGCATGAAGGGCACCTTCACGGTCGAGGCCTAGGAGGAACATGCACGACGGTTTCCATCCCCCGCTCGAGGAGTACCTCGAGGCGATCCACGAGCTCGACGAAGAAGGCACGCCCGTCATCCAGGCCCGCCTGGTCGAGCGCCTCCACCACGCGGCGCCGTCGGTGTCGGAGATGGTCGGCCGCCTGCGCACCGATGGCTACGTCGAATCGAAGGGCCGCACCATTCGCCTCACCACCAAGGGACGGCACCGGGCCGAGAGCGTGGTGCGCAAGCACCGGCTGGCCGAGCGCCTGCTCACGGACGTCATCGGCCTCGAGTGGCACAAGGCCCACGAGGAGGCGTGCCGATGGGAGCACGTGATCTCCGACGAAGTCGAGGAGCGGCTCGTCGAGCTGCTCGGCCATCCAACCACGTGCCCGCACGGCAACCCGATCCCGGGCGCGCCCGGCCTCGACCATGACCAGTTCGCGCTCGCCGACAGCGAGCCTGGCGACCGCGTCCGCCTCGAGCGGGTGACGGAGAAGGTCGAGATCGACTCGCAGTCGCTCACCTACCTGAGCACCCACAACTTCGTCCCCGGCGCGGGCGCCCACGTGACCGCCAAGGCGCCTGACGGCACCCTCACCCTCGCGCTCGACGAGGGCACCATCGCCCTCGGTCCCGCGCTGGCCTCCCAGCTGTTCGTCGCGTCAGCCTGAGGCGCTGGTCGGCGGTGTGATCTCGCCGTCGATCAGCTGCTGGGCGATGACCTTGGTCTTCACCCGCTGCTGCATGGCCGTCTTCTGGATGTAGGAGAACGCGTCGTTCTCCGACATGCCGTGCTGGTCCATGAGCATGCCCTTGGCCCGGTCGACGACCTTGCGCGTCTCCAGCTGCTCCTCGAGGCCCTTGACCTCGCTCTCGAGCGACTTCATCTCGCGGAAGCGCCCGAGAGCGACTTCGATGGCAGGGATGAGCTCGCTGCGCTGGAACGGCTTGATGAGATAGGCCAGGGCGCCGGCGTCGCGCGCCTCCTCGATGAGGTTGCGCTGGCTGTACGCGGTGAGGATGAGCACCGCCGACCGGCGGTTGCCTGCGATCTCGCGCGCCGCCGAAAGACCGTCCATGCCCGGCATGCGGATGTCGAGGATGGCGAGGTCTGGGTCGTGCTGTCGGACGAGCTCGACGGCCTCGTCGCCGCGGCCGGTCTCGCCCACGACCTCGTAGCCCTCCTCCTCGAGGATCTCCTTGAGATCGAGGCGGATGATCGCTTCGTCCTCGGCGATGACGACGCGGGTGCTCACTGGACCACCATCTCGGCAGGCTCGATGGGGTCCTCCATCACATGATTCGCCGGATTGCTCATGAGCGGGCGACGAGCCGGTCGAGGAGCTCGTCCTGGGACCGCTCGAGCTCGCTGATCGTGCTGAGCACCGCGGCTCGGCTGCGCGCCATGGCGTCGGCGTGGCGCTGGGCCTCGTCGTGCTCGCGGTCGGCGAGCGGCGTCTCGGACACGAGGGCTCGCACGCGCGTCTCGTCGGCGGCCTCGGCCAGCGCCGCCAGCTGCTCGTCGATGACGACCAGCTCGGCGCGGGCGCGCTTGAGACGGTCGTTCACGGCCGTCAGCCGTCGCTCGATCAGGGACCGGGACATGGTGCGCCGTAGTGTAGAGGAGCCCTCCGGGGCGCCCTGTGTCTCTACAGACAGATGATGCAGGCCGGCTTCGGGGGCGCAGTCGTGGTCGTGGGGGGCGGCGGCGGAGGCTGCGTGGGTGCCGGCGCGGGCGGCGGAGGCTGCTGACGAGCCGGGGCCGGGGCCGGGCGTGCCGCCAGCGGCGCCGACATGAGCCGCCCTCGCACGACATACCGGAACTTGGCGCTGCCCCTCGGGTGACACCCGAAGATGGTCACGACGGCGTCAGGCGTGTTCTCGACCACCCACATCTCCGTCGGACGCACGATGCGGGACTCGTACACCGAGTACACGAACCGACCCTCATTGGTCGTGAGGGTGATGGTGTCGCCCGGCACCAGCTCGTTGATGTTGTAGAAGGGCCGGCTGTGGGTCGTGCGGTGACCGGGGAAGACGGTGTTCCCGGCGTGTCCGGGCATCGGCGTGCCCGGCCAGTGACTGGGCCCGTGGTTGATCTGGGCGAGGGTGGCGCCCTCGTAGGTGATGTGGTTCAACCCGATCTTGGGGATCTCCATGCGGCCGGTGACGATGGGTCCGCTGCGCACCGCACCCCGCACGACCCCGCCCCCTCCCCCACCGCCGGTCGGGGCGCCGGGCAAGGCGGTGGGCGCAGGGCCTTCGTCAACAGTCGGTGCGACCGTGTCGGGCGTCTCCCACGTCGTCGGCGACGCCTGGCGCAGCGATGTCGGCTGGACGGGGCGCGCCGCGCCGCAAGCACCCCCCACCAGCAGGATCGTCCCCAGCGCGACCCAACTGACGACGGCGCGACGCAACCCCATGAGGGAACCTTCGCCACCGACCGTGACCGTTCCTTTTTCACCTGACTACCGTCTGGCCTCGTGGAGGACAGACAACAGGCGGCACGGGTCGGGATGACGCTCGCCCACTGGGCCGGGCAGTTCCCCGATCGGCCCGCCATCGTGTCCCAGCACGGGGACCGGAGCTTTGCCGAGCTCAATGCCCACGCCAACCAGCTGGCCCGCGCCCTCCGGCGGCGAGGCCTGGCATCGGGCGACGGGGTGGCGATTCTGTGCGCCAACCGGGCCGAGTTCGCCGAGGTCGTGGCGGCGACGCAGCGGGCGGGATTGCGCCTCACACCTGTCAACTGGCACCTGACGGCGGCGGAGGCGGGGTACATCGTCGACGACTGCGAGGCGCGGGCGTTCGTCGCCGATGCCCGCTTCGCCGGTATCGCCGCCGAGGTGGCCGAGCTGGCGCCTTCGGCCGAGATCAGGCTGGCGGTGGGCGGGCCCATCGCGGGCTTCGACAGCTACGACGAGGTGTTGGCGCCCGAGTCCGGCGACGACGTCGCCGACCCCCTGCTCGGTTCGAGCATGCTCTACACGTCGGGCACGACCGGGCGGCCCAAGGGCGTGTACCGGCGAGACACGCCACCTACGAGCGCGGCCGCTCTCGACCTCTACGGGTACCGGCCGGGCGAGGACGTGCACCTGTGCACCGGGCCGCTGTACCACGCCGCACCGCTCGCCTTCTCGCTCGCCGCGCCCCTGCATGCAGGGGTGGGCGTGGTGCTGATGGACGGGTGGGAACCGGAGGCGATGCTTCGTCTGGTGGAGGACCATCGCATCACCCACACCCATCTGGTGCCGATCATGTTCCACCGCCTGCTGGCCGTCCCCCATGACACGCGCAGGAAGTACAACGTCTCGTCGGTGCGCATGGTCATCCACGGAGCCGCGCCGTGTCCGGTGCTCGTGAAGCACGGGATGATCGACTGGTTCGGTCCTGTGCTCTTCGAGTACTACGCGGCGACCGAGGGCCTCGGGACGTTCGTCGACTCGACGGCCTGGCTGGCACGGCCCGGCACTGTGGGTCGGCCGGTCGGCGACGCGGTGGTGGTGCGAGACGACGACGGTGCGCCGACCGCGCCCGGCGAGGTCGGCACCGTGTTCCTCAAGGCCCCGCCCACTGGCCGGTTCGAATACTTCAAGGCGGCCGAGAAGACAGCCTCGGCGTACAGCGACGACTACTTCACCCTCGGCGACATGGGCTACGTCGACGAGGACGGCTGGCTGTTCCTCACTGATCGCACCGCCAACCTCATCATCTCGGGCGGCGTGAACGTGTACCCGGCCGAGATCGACGCCGTGCTACTGACCCATCCCGCGGTCGGCGACGCCGCGACCATCGGCGTCCCCCACGCGGAGTGGGGCGAGGAGGTCAAGGCGGTGATCGAGCTCAAGCGCGACGTGGCACCGTCACCCGAGCTCGCCGCGGAGCTGCTCGCGCTGTGCCGTCGCGAGCTGGCGGGCTACAAGTGCCCGCGCACGGTCGACTTCGTCGATCACCTGCCGCGTGAGGACAACGGCAAGATCTACAAGCGCAAGCTCCGAGACCAGTACCGAGAAGGGACGTTGCACTGATGGGCATCAATGACGGGCGGGTCGTGATCGTGACGGGGGCAGGCCGGGGCATCGGTCGGGCCCACGCCCTCGCCTTCGCGGCCGAGGGGGCGCGCGTCGTGGTCAACGACCTGGGCGCGCACGTCGACGGCACGGGCGCCGATACCCACCCCGCGGCCGACGTGGTCACCGAGATTGAGGGCATGGGCGGCGAGGCGGTCGTCAACGGCGACGACGTGTCCAGCTGGGAAGGCGCCCAGCGGCTCGTCAACACCGCGGTCGAGGCGTTCGGCGGGCTGGACGTGCTGGTGAACAACGCCGGCATCCTGCGAGATCGGATGATGGTGAACATGACCGAGGAGGAGTGGGACGCGGTCATCAAGGTGCACCTGAAGGGCACCTTTGCGCCGTCCCGCTGGGCCGCGGCGTACTGGCGTGAGCGGGTGAAGGCGGGGGAGACGAACGACGGCCGCATCATCAACACCGCCTCACCGTCGGGCATCTTCGGCAACGTCGGTCAGACGAACTACGGCGCCGCAAAGGCAGGCATCGCGTCGTTCACGATCATCGCGGGCATGGAGCTCGGTCGCTACGGCGTGACCGTGAACGCGATCGCTCCGGTCGCTCGCACCCGCATGACCGAGAACCTCGGTGGCGCGTC
>JBEEFQ010000304.1:0-14285 GCA_041166245.1 Actinomycetota bacterium
TGGCCGACGCCGAGGTGTTCTTCAGCGAGGGCGATGCGGCCACCCCGGCCGCCCACGCCGTGCTCCTGCGGCTCGCCGACGTCGGGCTCGGCTACCTCAGCCTCGGCCAGCCGCTCACCACCCTCTCCGGTGGCGAGCGCCAACGGCTCAAGCTGGCCAGCCACATGGGGGAGAAGGGCGGCACCTACGTCCTCGATGAGCCGACCTCCGGCCTCCATCTCGCCGACGTCGAGCACCTGCTCGGTCTTCTCGACCGCCTGGTCGAATCCGGCAAATCGGTCATCGTCATCGAGCACCACCAGGCGGTCATGGCGCACGCCGACTGGATCATCGACCTCGGCCCCGGCGCCGGCCACGACGGCGGCCAGATCGTCTTCGAGGGCACACCCGCCGACCTCGTCGCCGCCCGCAAGAAGACCCTCACCGGCAAACACCTGGCCGCCTACATCGCCTAAGGGGCCCGAGAGGGCCCCGAGAGGGCCCCGAGAGGGGCGAGAGGGGGCCGAGGGGGCCGAGGGGGCCGAGGGGGGTTTGACCTTGTGGATTATGGGCGGAGCTCGGCCGAAGGCCGGTGCCGCCGATAATCTATCTTATGTCAAGTTCTCGGTTTCTGGTGCACCCACGGCCATTCCTGGGCACGACGGTGCACCAGAAAGCGGTCGGTCAGGCTGCTTCGACCGTGACGCCCTCGAAGAAGTCCCGCAGCGAGTCCAGGTCGGACCGCTGCAGCGCCTTCAGCACACCGACGAAGCTCTCCAACGTCGTGCGGGTCGGGCTGACGTACCACTGACCGCCTTGCTCGACGGTCACGAAGCCCTGGGCCGGCATCCGGCTGGCCAGGTCGGTGAGGATCGGCGGCCCTTCCTGGTCCTCGGGACAGATGCGGCCTTCGTTCGGCGGGACATCGGGGCCGTCGATGGTGACGCACTTGCCGTCGAAGGCGACGGTGCCCGATCCCTCCGCCATCTGGAACGCGACGGCGATCTTCCTCAGCGCGACCGTCGCGTGGGAGCCGTTGCGCACCGCGTCGAGCTCGAGGGACGTGATCGACGCCTTGAACCCCAAGTCCGAAACGGCCTGCTTCGCATCGTCGATGAAGAGCGGCGCGTAGTCCCTGAGGGCTCGGGCCTCGTCCGGAGGGAGCAGCTGGATGGCACGTTGTACGTCGAGGGCGACGCCGGCCCGCAGGAGCGCCTCGACCGCCTTCTCGGGCGACGCCTCACCGTCGGCCTGCAGGCCCTTGCCGAAGTCGGGCACTGGCGCCCCGCTGCCCAGTCGCGCCGCTTCGGCAATCGAGTAGTGCAGGCTCACGTACCACCGCCCGTCCTCATTCACGGTGACGATGCGCTCGCTGTCCGGATCCTCGCTGGTCGTCACCGGCTCCGAGCCCGTCTCGGGTTCCGCCGGGAGCTCCTCACCGATGAGGTCCTTCAGGAAGTCGCCGAGCGGGAGGTCACGAGGCACCACGCGGTAGCTCGCAGTGCCACCCTGGATGGCGACGCTGCTCACGCCCTCGCCGAGTTCCCGACTCGTGAAGCGCAGGTCTTTGAAGCTCAGGTCGACACCGCTGATCTTGCTGAGGCTGGCGTCGTTGGAGAGGATGCCGAGCCGCTTCAGCTCGTCCACCATCGCCGGCAGGTTGTCGCGGTATGGGTCGCGCTCGGACGGCGCCAGCGCCGCCAGCACGCCGAGCACGTCCTCGTTGCCGATGGCGTCGAACATCCGCTCCACGGCCTCCTCGGGACTGCCCGCGTCCTCGCCCGCCAGATAGAACGCGCCGAACACACCACCGGCCAGCAGCGCGAGGACCCCGATCCACAAGGCAGCGATCCTCGACGCCTCCCGCCGCCGGGGCGGCTCGGTCTGCGGGAGGATGTCGTGTTGGGTGGGGTCGTCGAGTGTCGCGTCCTCGGTCATGGCTTCCTCTCTGACACGGCGATCAGCGCGGCGCCGACGAGCGCCACGACACTTGCCGCTGCTGCCAGCGCGACGCCTGCACCGAGGTCGACGGGTGCCCGCCACACCGCGGCGACGCCGACGAAGGTGAGGAGGCCGGCCAAGACTCCCAAGCTTGCCACTACCAGGCGCCACCGCAGCACCGCCGCGATCCAAGCTGCGGCTGCCGCCGCCGGGAGGAAGGCGAGCCCGACGAAGAGCGCCCTCGCCAGCGGACCCCTGACCACCCCCAGCTCGTCGGCCGTGCGGGCGAGCGCGAAGGCCGACCGGCTGGCACGCCCGGTGTGAGCCCACGGGAGCGCGGCGGCGACCGCGATTGTTGCGACCGCAGCAACCGTGAGGCTGACCGCGGCCCTGGGGCGTACCATTTGTGCCATGGATGAGCATCCCCTCCCCCAGATCCCGACCTTCGACAATGTCACCGACGAGCGTCTTCACCGCAAGCAGCGCTTGGCCGCGGCATTCCGCCTCTTCAGCCGCTTCGGCTTCGACGAGGGGGTGGCCGGCCACATCACGGCTCGTGACCCCGAGTTGCTCGACCACTTCTGGGTGAACCCTTTCGCCATGCACTTCGGCCAGATCCGCGCGTCGGACCTGCTGCTCGTCAACCACGAGGGCAAGGTCGTCGAGGGCAAGAAGCCGGTGAACACCGCCGCCTTCGTCATCCACTCCCAAGTGCACGCGGCCCGGCCCGACATCGTGGCCGCCGCCCACTCGCACTCGGTGTACGGCAAGACGTGGTCGGCCCTCGGTCGGCCCCTCGACCCGATCACCCAGGACGTGTGCGCGTTCTACGGCGACCACGCGGTGTTCGACGACTACACGGGCGTCGTGCTCGACCTCGAGGAGGGCAAGCGCATCGCCCACGCCCTCGCAGGCAACAAGGCGGCCATCCTGCGCAATCACGGCCTGCTCACCGTCGGGCAGACGGTCGACGAGGCCGCGTGGTGGTTCATCACCATGGAACGGTCGTGCCAGGCCCAGCTCATGGCCGAGGCCGCGGGCACGCCCGTGCTCATCGACAAGGACCAGGCCGAGACCACCAGCAAGTTCGTCGGCAACTCGTTTGCAGGCTGGCTGTCGTTCCAGCCCCTCTACGACCGCATCGTGCGGGAGCAGCCCGACCTGCTGGACTGATTCGGCGCCAGCGCCCAAGCTCGCCGGGTCGCAAGCTAGGGTTTCGCCACCTACACCCTAGGAGGCGACATGACCGAGTTGGGCGGTCCCCCGGGTTCCTTCGGCAGCGAGGACGCCAAGGGCTTCCTCGCAGCCCTCTTCGACTTCAGCTTCACCTCCCTCATCACCACCAAGATCATCAAGGTCGTGTACGTGATCTTCGTGATCTTCAGCGGGTTGGGTGCCCTCGCGCTCTTCGCCAGCTTGGCGGCGGCCGGTGGTGCAGGCGCGGTGGTGGGCTTGATCCTGGCGCCAATCATCTTCCTCGTGTACGTGATCTTCGCCCGCATGTGGCTCGAGCTCGTCATCATCTTCTTCCGCATCGCCGAGAACACGGAACGTACGAACCAGCTCCTGGAGCGTGGGAGCGGCGGCGCCTAGTTCTTGACCGGCCGGTCAAGGCAGGGCTAGCAAGGGGCATGGAATGGCCCCTGAAGTTCGGCATCTTCCTCGCCCCCTTCCACCCTGTCGGCCAGAACCCCACGCTCGCCCTCGAGCGTGATCTCGAGCTCGTCGTCCGTCTCGACCAGCTCGGTTACGACGAGGCGTGGTTCGGCGAGCACCACTCCGCGGGCTACGAGATCATCGCCTCGCCCGAGGTGTTCATCGGGGTGGTGTCGCAGCGCACCAAGCACATCAAGCTGGGCACGGGTGTGTCGTCGCTCCCCTACCACCACCCGCTGATCCTCGCCGACCGCATGGTGCTGCTCGACCACCTGACACGCGGGCGCACCATGTTCGGCGTCGGTCCTGGCGCCCTCCCGTCCGACGCGTTCATGATGGGCATCGACCCAGCCAAGCAGCGGGAGATGATGGAGGAGGCGCTCGAGGCCATCCTCGCCCTGCTCGACGGCAGCGAGCCGGTGACACGGGAGACCGACTGGTTCACGCTGCGCGACGCCCGTTTGCAACTGCAGCCCTACACCCACCCTCGCTTCGAGATCGCGGTGGCCGCCCAGGTCTCGCCCGCCGGCCCCCGCGCCGCGGGCCGCTTCGGGCTCGACCTGCTGTCCATCGGCGCCACCTCGGCGGGCGGCTTCGACATCCTCGGGAGCCACTGGACCGTGATGGAGGAGCGCTCGGCCGAGTTCGGCACCGAGGTCGACCGGCGGGGCTGGCGGCTCGTCGGTCCCATGCACATCGCCGAGACCGAGGAGCAGGCCCGCAAGGACGTCGAGCACGGCCTGGTCGACTGGGTCGACTACTTCCGCCGCGTCGCCGCCCTTCCTCTGGCACCGGAGAGCGACGACGCGGGTGAGCTCGTCGACGCCATCAATGACACCGGCTTCGCTGTCATCGGCACGCCGGACATGGCCGTCGCCCAGATCCAGCGCCTCATCGACCAGTCGGGCGGCTTCGGCACCTTCCTGTTCATGGCGCACGAGTGGGCGGACCGCCAGGCCACGCTGCGCTCCTACGAGCTCTTCGCCCGTGAGGTCATGCCGCTCTTCCAGGGCTCGACGCCCTCGCTGGTCAAGTCGCGGGACTGGGCGGCGGCCAACCGGCCCGAGTTCATCGGCGCGGTGACCACGGCGATCATGACCGAGGTGCAGAAGCACCACGCGGAGAAGGACGCCAAGACGACGGCCGACCAGCCCTCCTGAGGGAGGCTGGCACCCCTTCCGATTGCCGTGCAGGCCGCCTTGGGCGGTCTGTCGGTTCATGGGAGGGTGACGGCACATGGGTGCAGTCGGTGTTCGTCTGCGGAGCGAGCTGCGCGGGTCCTGGCGGTCGTGGCTGGCCCTCGCGCTCCTGATCGGCCTGTTCAACGGCGTGGTGCTGGGCGTGGCGGCGGGCGCCCGACGTACCGCGACTGCGTTTCCCCGCTTCGTGTCGGAGAGCCAGAGCAGCGACGTGCTGCTCGCTGCCTTCAACACCGGCCTCGACGGCTACTACGAACAGCTCGCGCGCCGGCCCGACGTCGAGCAGTTCGCCCTCGTCGCAGGCATGCCGATCTTCCCGGCGTCTCCCGACGGCGAGCCCGTCTTCATCAACGGCAACGTAGTCGCGCCCATCAACGGACTGTTCGGCTACACGGTCAGCCGACCGCAGATCCTCCAGGGGCGTCTTCCCTCGTCCAACCGGGCCGACGAGGTGTTCGTCAACGAGGTGGCAGCCCGCCGCCTCGGGCTCCAGGTGGGCAAGCCCATGGCGATGGTCGCGCATCAGCCCAACCCCGACGATCCAGACGGTGAGGAACAACTCACCCACTTCGAAGCCCGTGTGACGGGCATCGGCCGCTTCGTCGAGGAGATCGTCCCTACGACGAAGTTCGACTCCGAAGAGACGCTCCTCATGAGCGAGGCCGCCTACCAGAAGTGGGGCGAAGGCCAGCGGTTGCACTGGGACGGCGCCTTCGTTCGGCTGAAGGACCCGAGCAACTTGGGCGGGTTCCGCGCCGACGCCGAGCGGCTGGCCGCCGCCGATCCGGAGCAGACCGGCGGCGAGGTGATCTTCGCCGATCACATCGAGCGCAACCATCTGGTGGAACGGGCCATCGCCCCCCAAGCGCTCGCCCTCGGCCTGTTCGCAGCCTTCGCGGGCATCGCCGGTTGGTTCGTGCTCGGACAAGGGCTGGCCCGCCAGGTCGCCGACCATGGAAGTGACTCACCGATACTGCGTGTCCTGGGCCTGACGAGGAACCAGGTGTTCGGTCTCACCATGGCGCGCGCCGCGGTGACGGTCGCCACCGCCGCCGCCGTCGCCGCGGTCGTCGCTGTCGCGACGTCCTCGCTGTTCCCGATCGGCGCGGCGCGGCGTGCCGAGCTGCACACCGGCGTGAAGGTGAACGTGGCCGTCCTCGGCCTCGGCGTCGTCGCCATCGGCATGCTGTTCCTCGGGCGCGCGGCCATCCCTGCCTGGCGCCTGGCCCGTCGTCCCGCGTCGCTGCAGCCGGTCGAGGACACCCATGGCGGCCGGCCCACCTTCGCCAGCCGGCTCGCGTCGAGCGGGCTCACGCCGAGCGGGGTAGCCGGCGTGCGCATGGCCTTCGAGCCGGGACGGGGACGCACGGCGGTGCCCGTGCGCACGACCCTCGTCGGCGCGGTGCTCGGCCTGGCCGCGGTGGCGGCGACCGTGACCTTCGGCGCCAACCTCGACCGACTCACGACCACGCCGAGGCTCTACGGACGGGCCTGGGCCGCGACGTTCGACGGCAGCTTCGGTCCCATGCCCGTGAGCCGGGTGCAGCCCGTGCTCGACGCCAGTCCGGTGGTGTCGCGGTGGTCGGGCGGCTACTACTCCGAGGCCACGGTCGACGGACGGGCCGTCACCGCTATCGGCCTCCGGGGCCCCGTCCGCCCCCCCATCGTCGAGGGCCGCGCCCCTCGCGCTGACCAGGAGATCGTGCTTGGCACCCGCACGCTCCAGGCTGCTCACCGCGACATCGGCGATCGTGTCCAGCTCGTCGTCGCCGGCCACAAACAGACGATGACGGTGGTGGGCCGGGCCGTCTTCCCCGCGCTGGGGCGGGGCTCGTTCCCCCAGACAGGAGTCGGCGAGGGCGTCCTCATGTCGGCCGGCGCAGCCAAGCCGCCCTTCGACCCCGATCTGGCGGCCGAGATCGGTAGCGGCGAGTTCTTCAACTTCTTCCTCCTCGACCTGCGGGCCGACGCTTCGTCCGGTCAAGTGGCCGCACTCCGCAGTCGCCTGCTGCGCCTCTGCCCTGAGGATCAGGACTGCAACGTGGTGATCGACCCCGAACGGGAGCGGCCGGCCCAGATCGCCAACCTCGACCGCATCCGTTGGACGCCCGTCGTCCTCGCTGGGCTCCTCGCGGTTCTCGCGGTGGCAACCGTCGGGCACACCCTCGTCACCTCGATTCGCCGACGTCGACGCGACCTCGCGCTGCTGAAAACCATCGGTTTCGTGCGGGGCCAGGTGTCAGCTGCCATCGCATGGCAGGCCACCACCATCGCGCTGGTCGCAGTCATCGTGGGGCTGCCCCTCGGGCTGGCCCTCGGTCGCGTGCTCTGGCTCGCGCTGGCGGAGCAGATGGGCATCGTGCCCGATGTCGTGACCCCACCCGCGCTGCTGATGGCCGCTCCGGCCACGATCCTGCTCGTCAACCTCATCGGGCTCGTGCCCGGTTGGCTGGCCGGTCGCATCCGGCCGGGTGTGGCCCTGCGGGCCGAATAGGGGGCGTCTACCGCGGGTCGCGCCACATGGGCCGGACGATGCAACCGGGAGCGATCTCCATCTCGCTCAGCACTCCGAATCCGTGCCGCTCGTAGAACGGCACGTTCCGGATGTTGCTGGACTCGAGGTACGCACCTAGACCCTGGCGGTCGCAGCGGTCGAGCACGTCGCGGAGAAGCAGCGATCCGAGCCCTTGGCTCTGGGCGGTGGCCCTCGTGCCGATCTCGCCGAGGTAGAAGTGCGGGCCCCGATCGGTGGGGTGGGCGGCGTGTATCCGCCCGAGGGCCGTCGTTACCGCCTCGGCCCGCTCCCCCAACGTGCGCTCGAGCACGGGCCAGAGCTGCTTGGCGCCTGCATCGTCGAACAGATCGACGTCCGGCGGTGACCAGATCGCCGCCGCATCGTTGTTCGGCCCCGCCGCGTAGACGTGCCCGTGGTCCAGCCCGATCTCGAGCATGACTCGCAGGAAGGCGCCGCTCAGCGCCGCGCGCGTCGCCGCGTCGGGATACATGAACGCCATCACCGGGTCGTCGGCAAACGCATCGACCAGCGCGTCGGTGAGCTCGTCGAGGTCGGCACGGAGGGCGATGCGTGCGGCCGTCACGACACAAGCTTGGCAAACTTCTTCGGAGAGCCTTGCGCTCGAACACAGGCCCGGCCGAGATCATCCGAGTGGGTGTATCCCACCCGACGCCGGGTAGCGGCGAGGGGGTGCAGGCAGGCCCAGTGGTTCACCAACGCCAACGGGTGGCTCGCTGTGCGAACTCGTCCTCGCGCTCGATGATCCCGAACGCGCGGTCGGGGATGACCTCAATGAGCGCGTTGCTGCGGACGAACGCCTCCATCGCTCGATACACGGTTGGGTCGTCCCAGTACTTCGTGACGTACGTGGCAACCGCGCGGTCGACGGCGTCGGCGTCGCGGCCGAGGTCGGCGACGCGAGCTCGCCCCTCCACGGAGACACATTCGGCCGTGTCGTCGATGGCGACGACACATTGCGGGTTCTCACCGATGTTTCGGGCCTTCCGGGCGTTCGGCGAGCACGAGAACCAGAACCGGTCTGTCTCGGGAAGCCAGACGCCCCACACGGGCATGGCGTGCGGCCGCGCTGACGCGGATGCGGTGACAACCCAGTAGTTCTTGTTGTCGACGAGCCGCTGCTGCGCCCAAGTCCAAGGCAACGCGCCCGCAGGGTCGGCTGGGACACCGTAGGCGGCCATAGCGGGACGTTCGACCGTAGGCACACCGCGACGCTACCCATCGGCGTCGAACTCATCGGTCCGGCGCCACGTGGGCGATCATGGAACAGATGCACGACGACGAAGCGGACGACGACGACACTGACCACGAGGCGCGGGCGCCCATCTGTCCCCACTGCGGCGTCACGGCCCTGCCGGGTGACCTGTCGCACGTCATCGACACCCGCTTCGTGTGCGAGAACCCGGACTGCGAGGCGTTCGGTGACGAGGTCTGACGACGCCAGTCAGGGCCCGCCGGGCGCGTCCTCGTCGAGCACCAGGCCCCGCACCACCGCGTCCCAGAGCTCGCCCGAGCGCCGGGGGTAGTGCCGCCGGAGCCGGCCCTCCTCGACGAAGCCGAACTTCTCGTACAGAGCGACGGCCGCCTCGTTGGTCGGCCAATGCTGCAAGGCCACCTTGTGGGCGCCGATCGTCCGCGCCCAGTCGATGGCGGCGGTCAGCAGCGCCGAGCCAACCCCACGGCCCCGCCAGTCGGACGCCACGAGCATGCCCAGCTCGGCCACGCCGTAGCCGTAGAGCTGAATGCCCAGGCTGCCGATGAGGACCCCGTCCTCGTCGACGGCGACGAGGGACTGCTGGGTCTCCGAGGTGATCGAGTCGAGGAACACCCGCCGGTCGCGCTCGATGTCGAGAGGAAGTTCGGCGCCGATGCCCCTCCCCTCCCCCGCCACCACCTCGCGGAGCGCGAGGTACTCGTCGACGTCGTCCGGCGTCGAGAGGCGGAGCGAGAAGGTCAGGGGCGGGCGTCCCAGGTGGGGATGAGCTGGCGAGCGGCGCGGGCCTCGTCGACCCGGCCGACCGGGGTGGTGCGGGGCGCGGCCTGCGCGCCTTCCGGCGACCGGGCGATGGCCTCGAGCGCGTCGCCCAGCGCGGCGAGGGTCTGAGGGCTCTCGGTCTCCGTGGGCTCGATCATGAGCGCCTCCTCAACGATGAGCGGGAAGTACACGGTGGGCGCGTGGAAGCCCTCCTCCAACAGCCGCTTGGCCACGTCGATGGCCTTGAGCCCATCAGCCTTCTTGAGCGATGTGGTCGACGCCACGAACTCGTGCATGTTGGGCCGGTCGTAGGGGATGTCGTAGACCCCACGCAGCCGGTGCCGCAGCCAGTTGGCGTTGAGCACGGCTGCCTCCGCGACCTTGCGCAGGCCGTCGCCGCCGTTGGCCAGGATGTAGGAGTACGCCCGCGCCAAGGCGAGGGCGTTGCCGTGCCAGGAGTGCACACGCCCGATGGACTTGGGCGGCGTGTCCCAGCGATAGGAGCCGTCGTCGCCAAGCACGGGGATGGGGCCGGGCAGGTAGGGCGTGAGCCGCTCGGAGACGGCGACGGGGCCGGCGCCGGGCCCGCCGCCGCCGTGGGGCACGGCGAAGGTCTTGTGCAGGTTCATGTGCACGATGTCGAAGCCCATGTCGCCGGGACGGGTGACGCCGAGGATGGCGTTGAGGTTGGCGCCGTCGTAATAGAGGAGGCCGCCCACGTCGTGCACCGCGGCGGCGATCTCGGCGATGTCCTCCTCGAACAACCCGAGGGTGTTCGGGTTGGTGAGCATGATGCCGGCGACGTCGGTGTCGAGTCGCTCCCGCAGGGCGGCCACGTCGACGCAGCCACGCGAGTCGGAGGGCACTGTCACCGTCTCGTAGCCGCCCAGCGTCACCGACGCGGGGTTGGTGCCGTGGGCGGAGTCCGGGATGATCACCTTGGTGCGTTGGCGCCCCTGATCGGCGTGCCAGGCCCGCATGAGCAACAGCCCGGTGAGCTCGCCCGACGCGCCAGCGGGCGGCTGCAGGGTGGCGGCGTGCATGCCGGTGACCCGGCACAGGATCGACGCCAGGTCGGCCAGCAGCTCCATCCACCCCTGGGTCAGTGACGGAGGGGCGGCCGGGTGCACGTCGGTGAGCCCGGGCAGCGACGCCGCGTCGTCGCAGAGCTTCGGGTTGTACTTCATGGTGCACGAACCCAGCGGGTAGGCCCCGAGGTCCACGGAGTACTGGCGGTGGGTCAGGCGGGTGAAGTGGGCGACGAGGTCACGCTCGGACACCTCGCACACCGGCGTGGGCTCGGCCTGCAGGTGCTCAGCGGGGACGAGCTCCTCGGCCGTCCATTCCGGGAGATCGGTCGTGCGGAATGATGCGGCGTTGCGCCCCGGCGACGACAGCTCGAAGATCGTCGGCTCCTCGTCGCGCCCCATGATCGGCGCGCTGGTGGCTTTCCCTCCCGGCATCTGCATGACTAGTTCACGACCTTCTCGAAGGCGGCGACGTAGGCGTCGATCTCGGCGCGCGTGCGACGCTCCGTTACGGCAACGAGCAGACCGCCGCCGTAGTCGTCGTCGAGGGCGACGCCGGCGAGGAAGCCTTCGTCGGCCATGCGCTCCACAACCACGTCACCGCGACATGGCGTGCGCACGGCGAACTCGCGCAGCACAGGCGCTTCGGTCAACGGCTCCACGCCGTCGATGGCCAGCAGGGCCTCGCGCGTGTAGCGGGTGCCGCGGGCGCACCGCAGCGCCATGTCGCGCAGGCCGGCGGTGCCCAGCCACGAGAGCTGGATGGCGCAGCACACGGCGATGAGCGTCTGGTTGGTGCAGACGTTGGACGACGCCTTCTCCCGGCGGATGTCCTGTTCACGGGTGCGCAAGGTCGTGACGTAGGCACGCCGGTCCTCGACGTCGCGGGTCTCACCGACCAGGCGACCCGGAAGACGGCGCACGTGCTCCTGACGGCAGGCGAAGAGCCCGAGGTAGGGACCACCGAGCGACAGGGGCGTGCCGAAGGGCTGCCCCTCCCCCACCACCACGTCCGCACCCTGGGACCCCGGCGACTTGAGCAGGCCGGCGCTCACCGGGTCGGCGGCCACGAGCAGCAGCGCACCGGTGCGCTTGGCCGCCTCGAGGTCCTCGAGGCAGCCCAGGAAGTTGGGCTGCTGCACGAGGACGGCGCCGGGCTCACCGTCGGCGGGCCAGGCCGTGCGCCCGTCGACGAGGGGGATCTCGACGATGTCGTGGCCGGTGCCGGCCGCGAAGGTGCGGATGACCTCGCGCCAGGTGGGGTGCACGCCTTGGGAGACCCACACCTTCTCCCGTCCCGACGAGGCGACGGCCAGGTTGACGGCTTCCACGCACGCCGTGGCCCCGTCGTACAGGGACGCGTTGGCGATCTCCACACCGGCGAGGCGGGTGATGAGCGTCTGGTACTCGAAGAGGGCCTGCAGCACCCCCTGGGCCACCTCGGGCTGGTACGGCGTGTAGGCGGTGACGAACTCGGAGCGGAAGGTGAGCCGGCGCGTCACGGCCGGCACCTCGTGGTCATAGGCGCCCGCGCCCGCGAAACAGACGAGGTCGGGTCCGCATGCCCGGTTGTCCCGGGCCAGCCGCCCCATCTCGGCCATGACATCGGGCTCGGACAGTCCAGGCGCGACCTCCAGCCCACCTGCGAGGCGCAGGGCCTCGGGAATGGCCGAGAACAGCTCGTCCACCGACGACAGGCCCATGAAGCCGAGCATGTCGGCGACCTCGGCGTCGGTGTGAGGGACGAAGTGGCCCATCAGCTCGCTTTCTTGACAAAGGGGGGCTTGACGACGGTGGCGGGCAGGGCGCGGCCTCGCACGTCGATCTCGACGGCGGCGCCCGGCTCCACGTCGGGCGGGAGGAAGGCGAGGGCGATGCCGCGGCCGAGCACGGGCGAGAAGTTGCCGCTGGTGACCGCGCCTGCGGGCTTGCCGTCGACGAGCACGGTGTTGCCCTCGCGCGGGGGCTGGCGCCCGTCGAGGGTGAGGCCCCGCAGCCGGCGGGCGACACCGCGCTCGCGTTCTGCCTCCAGCGCGGCTCGCCCGCGGAAGTCGCCCTTGTCCCAGCCGACGACCCAACCCAGGCCCGCCTGAAGCGGCGTGATCCCTGGGCCCAGCTCGTGGCCATGCAGCGGCAGACCGGCCTCGAGCCGCAGCGTGTCCCGAGCGCCGAGACCGGCGGGGACGATGCCCGCGCCCAGGACCGCGTCCCAGACCGAGGTTGCGACCTCGACGGGCACTGCGAGCTCCACGCCGTCCTCGCCCGTGTAGCCGGTGCCCGCCGCCTTGCACGTGACGCCTTTCCATTCGAAGGTCGTGACGCCGAAGTGGGGCACGTCGGCCGCCACCGGTGCGACGGGCCGGAGCTTGGCCCGGGCGTTGGGGCCCTGCACGGCAATGATCGCCCTGCTGGCGGTCACATCGGCGCCACCGATGGCATCGACGACGCGCTCGGTGTTCGACGCGTTGGGCATGACGTCGAAGGTCTCGTCGTCCACCCACCACACGATGATGTCGTCGAGCACCGACGCGTCCTCAGGGTCGAGCAGGTGGGTGTACTGGGCCCGCCCCGGGCCGATCTTGCGCAGGTCGTTGGTGAGGGCGGCCTGCAGCTTGTCGAAGGCGTCGGCACCGTTGACTGCCATGGTGCCGAGGTGGCTCACGTCGAACGCGACCGCGTCGTCCCGGCACGCCTTGTGCTCGGCGATGGTGCCGGAGGGGTACGACAGCGGCATCTCCCAGCCGCCGAAGGGCACGAGCTTGGCGCCGAGGGCTCGGTGGGCAGCGTCGAGCGGCGAGGTCCTGTCCCCCATCTGGGGGAGACTACTGGCGGGCGTCGACGTGGAAGTCGAGGGGCTTGGGTTCCACCTCGTCGAGGCCGGCGTCGGCCAGCTGCGACGGCTGCTCGAGCCCGTACTTCACCAGCAGGTTGAGGTAGTCGCGCTGGTAGAAGATCTTCACCTTGATCTCCGGGTGCATCTCCTGGAGGCGACGCACCTTGCGGTTCTTCTTGGTGACGAGCTTCTGATTCAGGGTCGTGACCTCGATGAAGAGGTCCTCACTCGGGAGGTAGAAGTCGGGACAGAAGGCCTGCAACGGGTTCCCGTCGCGGTCACGCTCCAGGATGAACTCGCGCGGCTCGTACTCCCAGGCGATCCCGTAGAAGTCGAGGAGCTTCGCGAACTGCCGCTCCGAGTTGTGGGCGAACCGCACCTGCTCGTGCGGCAGAGCAGGTTCGGGCAGTGCTACCCCCCGCCTCCAGCTGCCGCGCCCGACGCCGACGCGGGCGGCGCGGTCTCGGCGACAGGCTCCTTCTTCTGCAGCTCGTGGATGGCGGCGTCGAGCTCTTCCTGCACGCCGCCGAGCGGGAGCACCATGTTCAGCACGCCCTGGCCGCCGCGCAGCAGGTCGACGACCTCGCCGTCGGAGCGGGCCAGCACCGAGTCGCTGCCCGCGAGGACCAGGTTGGCGGTCTTGAGGTCGGCTCCCAGGTTCTCGTGCAGGGTGTGGAGCGCACGCCGGGCCGACTGCAAGGACACGCCGCCGTCGAGGAGGCGCTTGATGACCTTGAGCTCGAGCAGGTCGCCGTAGCTGTAGCGGCGCTGAGTGCCGCTGCCCCGCGCCTCGGAGATGGAGGGCTTCAGCAGGTCGGTGCGGGCCCAGTAGTCCAGCTGTCGGTAGGTGATCCCGACGATCTTGCAGACCTGGGGCCCGCGGTAACCCTCTTCGGACATGGGGAAGTCCTCCTGGGACGATGCCGGTTGATTGGGACGTGACTACACGCCCGAAATTACGCCGATGTCACCCCAGAGTATGACCGTTACGCCGGCGAGGTCAACGATGCGCCGCGAACCGGGGCGCCGAAGGCCCCTCGGCGGACGCCACGCGAGCGAAGCTTGCGAGCGAGCAATGGGAAATCGCGAAGGCGTCCGGCCTGAAGACCTCAGGAACTGAAGTCTTCAGGCCGGACGCCGT
>JBEEFQ010000305.1:0-7453 GCA_041166245.1 Actinomycetota bacterium
CGGCCGTCGCCCAGAACTCGAGCGTCCTGCAGAAGAAGCTGGCCGAGCGTCAGAAGCTGTTGAGCCAGCTCGACCAGGCCAAGATGCAGGAGCAGATGAACAAGGCCATGGCCAGCCTCTCCGAGACTGTCGGCCAGGACGTGCCGACCCTCGAGGAGGTGCGGGACAAGATCGAGACCCGTTACGCCCGGGCTCTCGGCGCGTCCGAGCTGCAGGGTGAGTCGGTCGAGGGTCGCATGCTCGAGGTGGAGCAGGCGTCGCTCAACACCGAGGCCAAGGCCCGGCTCTCGCAGATCCGTTCCCAGCTCGGCCTGTCGGCGCCCGCGGAGGCGGCGCCCGCCGAGGCCGCCCCCGTGCAGGAAGCGACGCCCTCCGAGGGCGGCGCATCCTCGTAGCGCCCGGACTGCTGGCGGCGGGATGACCGCCGGACTGGGCCGCATCATGCGGGCCTACGACGACGGAGTCGAAGCGGTCGAGGCCATGGCGACACGGATCGAGGCCGCCGACGTGTGGGATCAGCCCACGCCCTGTCCGGCGTGGACGGCCGTCGAGCTCACCGGCCACTTGCAGGTGGTGGTCGGCTGGTACCACGCGTGGTTGGACCGCGCCGAGGTCGGCATCGCCGAGGCGCCCTTTCCCACCGGGCGATTGCCCGCGGAGAACGCGGCCGCCGTCGACGCGCTGCCTCCCACCTCCGGAACGGAGCGGGCCGCCGCCTTCGCGACGTCGGCGCGGGCCTACGCCAAGCGGCTACCCGAGCGCTGGTCGCTGCCGTACGGGTACCCGCGCGGCACGGTTACGGCCGGGCTGCACGCCGGGGTCGCCGCCATCGAGTGGCACGTGCACGCGTGGGACCTGGGCCAGGTGGTCGGCCATGAGCACCGGCCCGCCGATCCCGAAGCGCTGGCCGCGGTCGGGGCTGAGTCAGAGGTGCGCTGGCGCATGCCTGCGCTGCGGCCCCTGCTCCCCGCGGCCCGCTGGGTGGCGACGACGGGCGACGCCTGGCGACGCGTGTTGAAAGGCGCGGGGAGGGCTCCCTAACCCGGACAGGGGTGCTGGCATCCTGTCCGGCCGCGGACGGTGTGCGGAGAATGGGAACGATGGCTGCCGTCGGGCTCCTTTTGCGGTCGCTGCTGCGCCGTCGGTGGCGGAGCTACCTGGCCATCGCCGTGCTCGTGGGCGTGGGATCGAGCGCGGCCCTGGCCGCCGGCGCCGGATCGCGGCGCACGCTCTCGGCCTACGAGCGCTACCTCCGGGACGCCAAGGTGTCCGATCTCTCGGTCGACACCGGCCAGTACGACCCGGGGGTCATCGCCGAGACTGCCGCACTCCCCCAGGTGCTCGACAGCGCCACGTACGTGCAGATCAACGCCGGTCCCCTCAACCCCGACGGCGAGTTCGACCGGGCGATCTTCGTCACCCAGGTCGGGAGCATCGACGGGCGCTACATCACCCAGGACCGCGCCGCCGTGATCGACGGGCGGCTGCCGGACCCGAACCGGGCCGACGAGGTGCTCATCAACCGGTACTACGCCCGGGCCTACGGCACCCGGGTGGGCGAGGTCCTGCACTGGGCCCTGGCGCCGCGAGACGATCCCGAGACCGAAGAACCCGGTTTCGCCAAAGGTCCCATCGCCAAGGCCGACCTGCGGGTGGTCGGCGTCGGGCTGCTGCCGGCCGAGGTCGCCCAGGACGACATCGACCGGTTCCCTGCGGTGCTGCTCACGCCCGCCTTCACGCGCGCCCATCTCGAGAGCGTCAACTGGTACTGGCAGGGCCTGCGCCTGCGGGGCGGCGCGGCCGACGTCCCCGAGGTCAAGCGGGCCATCGGCGACATCGCCCGTTCGCACGAGGCGTTCGTGGCCTTCCAGGACCAGGCCACCACCACCGCGACGGTGGCCCGCTCCGTCCGACCGTTGGCCACCGCCCTCGCCGTGTTCGCGGGCCTGGTCGCATTGGCGGTGATCGTGCTCGCCGGTCAGGCCTTCAGCCGCCAGTTGACGTTCGACCGCAGCGATGAGCGGTCATTGCGCGGGCTCGGGTTGGGGCCAGCAGCGCGTGCCGCGCCATCGGCACTGCTGGCCACCGCCACCATCGCCCTCGGCGTGGCCATCGGTGTCATCGGCGCGGTACTGCTCTCGCCGCTCTTCCCGGCAGGCGAGGTGCGGCAGCTGGACCCCGACCGAGGCGTGGCCTTCGACGCCACCGCGGTGCTGGGCGGCGCCGCGGTGGTCCTGCTGGTGCTCGTCGTCATCACCATCCTGGCCTCCGTGCGAGCGGTGCGGCGCACGGAGGAGGTCGAGACCCGCGCCCGACCCTCGCGGCTGGCCGCCGGTGCAGGACTGGGTGCGGCCGCGTCCGTCGGCCTCCGCTTCGCGCTCGAGCCGGGTCGGGGCCGCACCGCGGTGCCCATCCGCACCAACCTGGTCGCGGTCGTGGCCGCGGTGACGGTGGTGGTCGCGGCGGTGGGGTTCGGGGCCAGCCTGGATCGCCTCCTGGCCCGGCCCGCCCTGTACGGCGCACCATGGAGCGGCCTGCTCGCGGCCGACGGTGCCTACGGCGCGATGCCGAGTGAGGCGATCGACTTGATCGAGCGGGATCCCAAGGTGGCGGGGTGGGCCGGTCTCGCGTTCGGTGCGCTCGAGGTCGACGGTCGCGACCTGCCGGTGCTCGGCTTCCAGCGGGGCAGTGGCGGAGTCGAGCCCTCGCTCCTCGAGGGTCGGGTGCCACGAGGTGACGGCGAGCTGCTCCTGGCGGGCGGGTCGGCCGAGACCCTGCACCTCGGGGTGGGCGATCACGTGGCAGTCGGCGCCTCGGGCGAGCGACCCCACTCCTTCACGGTCGTCGGGATCGGAGTGCTGCCGGCCATGGGGCCCGTCTTCTCGCAACACACCGGTCCCGGCGCGGGCGCGCTCATGACCGCCGAGGCGTTCGCACCGTACGTCGGCGGCCCTGGGGTCAATGCCGTCGTTGTCCGGCTGCGACCCGGGCTCGACGCCGAGCGTGAGCTGAACCGGCTGGCAGCGCGGCTTCCGGTACCGGAGTCCCTCGGGACCTACGACGTCTCGGTGCAGCAGCGCCCCGGCGACGTCACCAACGCCCGCTCGGTGGGGACGGCACCCGCCACCCTCGCCGCCATCCTCGCCGTCGCCGCCGTGGGGTCCGTGGCCCTCACCGTGGCCGTGTCCGCCCGCCGTCGCCGTGGCGATCTCGCCCTGCTCAAGGCCATCGGCTTCACCCGCCGCCAGATCTCCGGCGCGGTGGCGTGGCAGGCCAGCGTCACCATGACCATCGCCGTGGTCATCGGCGCCGTGCTCGGCGTGGTCGCCGGCCGGGCGCTTTGGGGGCTCTTCGCCGAGCAGATGCACGTCGTGCCGGACCCCGCGGTGCCCGTGCTCGCCCTGGGTCTCGGCGCGGTCGCGCTGGTGCTCGCCGCCAACCTCTTCGCCCTTCCTGTCGGTCGCGCCGCGGGCCGCACGCCAGCCGCCGTCACGCTTCGCACTGAGTAATCAGCCCGGGAGCACGACCATGTCGTCGCGGTGCACGACCTCATGGGGCAGCTCGGCGGGGAGGTCGGAGGTGCGCCGGCCCTGCCACTCCTTGATGCGGGACGCGGGATGAGCGGCCAGGCCCTTGGCGAACACACGACCATCGGCGCCCGCGACCTCGACCGCGTCCTCCGCCGCGAACGAGCCCTCCACGCCGACGACCCCCGCGGGCAGCAACGAGCCACCGCGCTCGACGAGGGCGCGCCGAGCGCCGTCGTCGACCACGATCGTGCCCGACGAGCCGACCGCGAACGCGATCCACAACTTCCGAGCCGACAGCCGGCGTTCGTGCGGGCGCACCACCGTGCCGACGCCCGTCTCCCCGTTGACCGCACTCTCGAGCACGCCCGGACGGTCGGCCTTGGCGATGACGGCGCGCACGCCGGACCAGCTGGCGATCTTGGCCGCCGCCAGCTTCGAGGCCATGCCGCCGCTCCCCTGCACGTTGGTGGTGCCACCAGCCGCTTCCTCGAGGGCGTGGTCCACCTCGAGGATCTCCTCGATGAGACTCGCCCCCTCGTCGAGACGGGGGTCGGCGGTGAACATTCCCGGCGTGTCGGTGAGGAGCACGAGCAGGTCGGCACCGACGAGGTGAGCCACGAGGGCGGCCAGCCGGTCATTGTCGCCGAACCGAATCTCGTCGTCGGCCACCGCGTCGTTCTCGTTCACGATGGGCACCACGCCGAGGTCGAGAAGGCGGGTGAGCGTCTGGCGAGCGTGCAAATACTGCGAGCGGTGCACGAAATCGAGGGGAGCGAGCAGCACCTGGCCGCCGACAAGCGAGTGGCGGCCGAGGATGTCGTCGTAGGTGCGGATGAGCCGGCCCTGGCCGACGGCGCTGACGGCCTGCAGCGTGGCGAGATCGGTGGGACGGTTGCCGTGCAGGCCGAGGGCAGGAAGGCCGGCGCTGATCGCGCCGGACGTCACGATGACGACCCGGTGGTGGGCGCCTCGCAACCCCGCCACCTCAGTGCACAGCTTCTCGATGGCAGTGGTGTCGATCTCACCGTGCTGGTCGGTGATCGACGACGTCCCGATCTTCACAACAACGATCATCAGTTGGGCTCGTACTCGAACTCGAACTTGCCGATCCGCACCGTGTCGCCTTCCCGCGCACCTGCGCGCGCCAGCGCCCGGTCGACGCCGAGGCGCTTGAGGCGGTACTGCACGTAGTCGAGGGCCTGCAGGTTGGTGAGGTCGTTGACGGCGACGGCCCGTTCGGCGGCGCGACCGCGCACGACGAGCGAACCGTCGTCGGCCCGCTCGATGGTGATGCCCTCGGCCGCAGGCCGGTGCACGACGAAGGTGTCGGGCTCGGGAGCTGCGTCTCGTACTTCCTTCACCATGTCGGCCATGCGATGCACGAGCGCTTCGACCCCCTCGCCGGTGATGGCGCTGATGCGCATGCCGTCCCAGTCGTACACCGCGCTGTCAGCTTTGGTGCCGACCGTCACGCGGGGCCGCTCGAGCAACTCGGGGCGGTACCGACCCAGCTCTTGGAGCAGGACGCGCTCCTGTTCGGCCGGCTCGTCGCGCTCGTCGACGCTGGCCAGGTCCACGAGCACGACGAGGGCCCGCGCCCGCTCGATGTGGCGCAGGAACTGATGACCGAGGCCCTTGCCTTCGCTCGCCCCTTCGATGAGGCCGGGGATGTCGGCCACTACGAACTCGGTGTCCTCGCGCCTGACCACGCCGAGGTGGGGCTCGAGAGTGGTGAAGGGGTAGTCGGCCACCTTGGGCTTGGCTGCGGAGATGCGGGAGATGAGCGTGGACTTGCCTGCGTTGGGGAAGCCGACGAGGGCGACGTCGGCCATGAGCTTGAGCTCGAGGTTGACCCAGCGCTCCTCCCCGACCTCACCCTGCTCGGCGAAGGTCGGTGCGCGGCGGCTGTTGGACAGGAAGCGGGAGTTGCCCCGGCCGCCCTGGCCGCCCGCGCCGGCCAACCAGCGGTCGCCGGCGGTGACGAGATCGGCGAGCACGGTGCCGTCGAGGTCGCGCACGACCGTGCCCTCGGGCACGCGCACGACGACGTCCTTGCCCTGGGCCCCGTGCTTGCCCTTGCCCTGGCCGTGCACGCCGTTCGTTGCCGACCGATGGGGGTGGTCCCGGAAGGCGAGGAGCGACGCGATGTTGCGGTCGGCCACGAACCAGACGTCGCCGCCCTTGCCGCCGTCGCCCCCGTCGGGCCCGCCCTTGGAGACGTGCGCCTCGCGCCGGAACGAGACGGACCCGGCCCCGCCGTTGCCTGCCTTGACGTGGGCCTGGGCCTCGTCGACGAATCCGGACACGGGTACTAGCTCACCACACGAACTCGCCTGGTTTATCCCCGAATACCGGGATAGACCGGGCGAGTTCGCAGAGAGAGAGCGCTACTCGGCGCCCGGGACGAGGACGTCGACGAGCTTGCGGCCCTTGCGCTGCCCGAACTTGACCTTGCCGGGGGCGAGGGCGAAGAGGGTGTCGTCGCCGCCGCGGCCCACGTTCACGCCGGGGTGAAAGCGGGTACCGCGCTGGCGCACGATGATCGTGCCCGCGTTGACCGCGCCGCCGTCGAACACCTTCACGCCCAGGCGCTGGGCATTGGAGTCACGGCCGTTGCGGGTTGAGCCCCCGCCCTTGGTCTTTGACATGTCAGCCCCTCGTGATCCCGGTGATCTCGATCGTCGTGTACTTCTGGCGGTGGCCCCAGCGGCGGCGGCTGCGGCTCTTGTTCTTGTACGTGAAGCCCCGGATCTTGGGGCCCTTGGTGAGGCCCACGATGCGGGCCGACACGCTGGCGCCCGTGAGATCGTCGGCCTTGGCCACCACGGTGTCGCCGTCCACGAGCAGCACAGGCGTGAAGGTCACCTCGGCACCCTCGTCGCCGCCGAGCAACTCGACGTCGAGGCGCTGGCCCTCGGCCACCTTCTCCTGCTTGCCACCTGTCTTGATCACCGCATACATAAGAGGGGCCAGGATAGCGGACCGGCCCGGCCTCCCCCCTCTTGCGAACCGGGCCGTAGATCGCGCCGGGTTCCGGCGCGATTTACGGCCCGGTTCGTCTGGAGGGCCTACAGGAGGGACTCGTCGAAGACGATTCCCCGGCCCTGGCACGTGGGGCAGGTGGAGGAGAAGCTCTCCACCAGGCCCTCGGAGACCCGCTTCCTGGTCATCTCGACCAGCCCCAGGTCGGAGATGTCGAACACCTGCACCCGGGTCTTGTCCCTGGAGAGGGCATCCCGGAAGGTGCGCTGCACCTCGTCGCGGTTCTGGCGGATCTCCATGTCGATGAAGTCGATGACGATGATGCCGCCGATGTCCCGCAGGCGCAGCTGGCGGGCGATCTCGGTGGCCGCCTCGAGGTTGTTGCGGAAGACCGTCTCCTCCAGGCTCGACTTGCCCACGTTGCGACCCGTGTTGACGTCGATGACGGTGAGGGCCTCGGTGCGCTCGATGATGAGCGAGCCACCTGACGGCAGCCACACCTTGCGGTCGAGGGCCTTGTGCAGCTGCTCGTGCACGTGGAAGCGCTCGAACAGCGGGAGGGGCTCCACGGCCGGGTCGTAGTACTCCACCCGGTCGGCCAGCTCGGGGCTGATGCTGGCGACGTAGTCCCGCACCTCCTTGTGCAGGTCGGGGTCGTCGATGACGACGCCGCGGTAGTTCTTGTTGAACTCCTCGCGGATGACCCGCACCGCCATGCCCGGCTCCCGGTAGAGCAGGGCGGGCGAGCGCGACTTCTTGGCCAGGGCGTCGATCTGCTCCCACTGACCCTGCAGGCGGGCCACGTCGCGGCGCAGCTCGTCGGCCGTCGCCCCCTCGGCCGCGGTGCGCACGATGAGGCCGTTGCCGGCGGGACGCACCTCGTCGAGGATGCGACGCAGGCGCTTGCGCTCGTCGTCGGGCAGGCGCTTGGAGATGCCGTA
>JBEEFQ010000306.1:0-9120 GCA_041166245.1 Actinomycetota bacterium
GGCCCGGGCCAGCTGCCCACCCGACAGCGCGGCCAGCTCCACGTCGAGTCGCGACGCGGGCAGGCCCAGGTCCTCGCACACCTCGGCCGCGCGCGCGTGCAGGTCGGGCCCGCCCAGCGACAGGTAGCGCTCGAGGTCGGCTGCGTAGCGCTCGTCGGCACCGGGCGCGCCCTCGGCCAACGCGGTGGCCGAGGCCTGCAGCGCGGCGTCGGCCGCCGTCACCCCCGTGCGCCGGGCCAACGCCTCGAGCAGGGTCTCGCCCGCGCGGATGTCGGCCTCCTGGGGGAGGTAGCCCACCGTCGCCTCGGGCGGCCGGCGCTGCACACTGCCGCCGTCGGGCTCGTCGAGCCCGGCGATGATGCGCAGCAACGTCGACTTGCCCACGCCGTTGGGCCCGACGATGCCGACGCGGTCGCCGGGACCGACGGTCAACGAGACGCGGTCGAGCATCACGACGGGGCCGTGGGACTTCGACAGGTTGGAGACGGTCAGCGAGCCGGACGGCACCCAGCGAAGGTACGGGCTACAGGCGGCGGAGCCGCACCCTTTTCACCGCGTGGTCGGGGCCCTTCTCGAGGATGAGCCGGGCCCGCTCGCGCGTGGGCAGGATGTTCTCGGCCAGGTTGCGGCCGTTGATCTCCTCCCAGATCCCCTGGGCCATCGCGACGGCCTCGTCGTCGGTGATGCCGGCGAAGCGGTGGAAGAACGAGGTGGGATCGCGGAACGCCGTCTCCCGCAGGGCGAGGAAGCGGTCGACGTACCACTGGGTGACGTCGCCCTCTTCGGCGTGGACGTAGATGGAGAAGTCGAAGAAGTCGGAGACGAACACCGGCGACGCATAGTCGTAGGCAGGCGGTGTCTGCAGCACGTTGAGGCCCTCGAGGATCAAGATGTCGGGCTGCTCGACGATGGCCCACTCCCCCGGGACGATGTCGTAGACGAGGTGGGAGTACACCGGCGCCCGCACCTGGTGCTGCCCGCTCTTGAGCTCGGACAGGAAGCGCACGAGGGCCGACACGTCGTAGCTCTCGGGGAACCCCTTGCGGTTCATGATCCCGCGCTTGTCCAGCACCGCGTTGGGGTGCAGGAAGCCGTCGGTCGTCACCAGGTCCACGCGCGGATGCGCGGGCCAGCGCATGAGCAGGGCCTGCAGGATGCGGGCCGTCGTCGACTTGCCCACCGCCACGCTGCCGGCGATGCCGATGACGTAGGGCACCTTGGCTGCGGGGCGGCCGAGGAAGGCGTCGGTGGCGCGGAACAGGTCGACGGCCGCGGCCACGTGCAGGTTGAGCAGCCGCGACAGCGGCAGGTAGACCTCGGCCACCTCGTCGAGCGACACCTCCTCGTTGATGCCCCGCAGGGCGGCGAGGTCGTCCTCGGACAGCGTGAGGGGCGTGGCGGCGCGCAGGGCCGACCATTCGTCGCGCGAGAAGGAGCGGTAGAGGGCGTCGTCGCCGATGGCGGCGAGCGTACGCGTCAGTCGACGCCGGCGACCAAGGCCGCGACCTCGGGCGAGGCCGCCGCGGTGACGCCGACGCCGGGCATCGGTGCGGAGAAGAAGTAGCCCTGGGCCTCGTCGCACCCGAGGGCGCGCACGGCGGACAGCTGCTCGGGCGTCTCCACGCCCTCGGCCGTCACCGTCATGTGCATCTCGCGCGCCAGCATGACGACGGAGCGCACGATGGCCTGGTCCTCGGGGCTGGCCACCAGCCCGTCGACGAAGGCGCGGTCGATCTTGACGATGTCGAGCGGGAAGCGCTTGAGGTAGCCGAGGGACGAGTAGCCCTGCCCGAAGTCGTCCATGGCGATGCGCACCCCGAGCTCGCGGAGCCTGGCCATGGCCGCCATGCCGGCGTCCACGTCCTCCATGACGACGCTCTCGGTCATCTCCAGGGTGAGGCGCTCGGGCGCCAGGCCGGTCTGCGCCAGCACCGTGGCGACCGTGTCGACCAGGTCCTCGCGCTGGAACTCGATGGCCGACAGGTTGACGTTGAGCTGCAGCCGCGACAGCCCCTCGCGGTCCCACGCCACCGCCTGGCGACACGCCTCTTCGAGCACCCAGCGCCCGAGGGCGACGATGATGCCCGTCTCCTCGGCGAGGGGGATGAACTCGGCCGGGCTCACCACGCCGCGACGGGGGTGGACCCACCGCACGAGCGCTTCGACGCCGGTGACGCGGCCGTCGGCCAGGGCCACGATGGGCTGGTAGTGCAGCACGAACTGGCCGCGCTCGATGGCCTGGGCCAGCTCCGTCTCGCTGTCGAGGCGGCCGCGTGCATAGCGGTTCATCTCCGGCTCGAAGGTCTCCCACCGGCCCCGGCCCTTGTCCTTGGCCCGGTACATGGCCAGGTCGGCCTCGCGCAGCGGGTCCTCGCCGGTGGGCGACGGCGCGTGGGCGATGCCGATGCTCACGCTGGCCGAGACCTCGCGGCCCGCGAGGCTGAACGGGAGCTGCAGCACCTCGAGGATGCGCTCGGCCACCAGCACCGCGCCGCCCTCTTCGGGGTCCTCGAGCAGGATGGTGAACTCGTCGCCGCCGTAGCGGGCAAGGGTGTCCGACGGACGCAGGCACGACGACAGTCGCCCCGCGACCTCGACGAGCAGGCGGTCGCCGGTGTCGTGTCCCAGGCTGTCGTTGATCATCTTGAAGCGGTCGATGTCGAGGAACAGCACCGCGACCGAGCGCGACCGTCGGGGCAGACGGCGCATGGCGTGCTGCAGGCGGTCGACGAACAGGGCCCGGTTGGGCAGGCCGGTGAGCGAGTCGTGAAATGCCTGGTGGTGCAGCTGCTCCTCGAAGGCCTGGCGCTCGACGTAGCGATGGGCGTTGACGAGGGCGGCGCCGGCCTGGGCGGCCAGCAGCTCGATGCACTCGCGCTCATAGGGCAGCACGGGCCGGTGCGTGAGCGAACCGGCGATGAGGACACCGACGAGCTCGGATCCCGACCACACGGGTGACGCGACCATGGTGCTGAAGCCGGCGGCCCGCACCTTGGTGACGCCGTAGGCCCAGCCCGCGTAGTCATCGAGGATCACGGTCTGGCGCTCGCGCAACACCGCGCCGGCCAGGCCCACGTCCGCGGCCTGTGTCTCGACGTAGTCCACCGCGAGGCCCCGCCGAAAGCGGGAGGTCCACGTGGCGTGGTCCTCGTCGAACATGCAGATCTCAGCACCGTCGAAGCCGATCTCCAGCGTGGCGTCGACGACGACGCCGAGCACCCGCTCGGAGTCGAGCGTGCTCATGGTGCGGGCCGCGCCGGCGACCATGGCCAGCATGGCGGCCCGCTTCTCGGATTCGCCGAGGGAGGTGACGTGGCCCGCCATCTCCTCCATCAGCTCACGGGAGAGCCACGTGGCCATGAAGGCGACGAGGACGATGGCGGCCAGGCGCATGAACACGACGGCGCCGCCTACGTGCCAGCCCGAGAGGCCGAGCTCGAGCAGGTAGCACCCGATGGTCGCGCCCAGCAGGGCGAGCTGGCCCTTCGGCGGGTAGGACGCGGCGAAGAAGATCGTCGTCATGGCGTAGAGCAGATAGAGGTCGGACTGGGCGTGACCGGTGATCGCCACCGCCAGGGTGATGAGCACGATGTCCATGAACGACCAGGCGTAGAGGCAGCGGATGCCCCAGCCCTCGTCGAACAGGCGGGGCCACGGCAGCCGCCACATGACCGCGCAGCCCACGGCCGCGGCCACGATCAGCGCCACATACGAGGTGGCCTGCACCTCGCCGTGGCCGGGCAGCAGGGCGTAGACGATGAGGGTGATGAGGGCGCCGACCGTCGACCGCACGGCGATACCGACCGTGCGCAGGCGGAAGGGCAGGAGCGCGACGGGGTCAAGCGCCGCCGTGTTCCCCCTTCGTGCCTGGTCTTCGCGTGGATTGTCCAAGTTTGCGCCCCGCGCCGAGTCCGTCGTCCGTGTCGTTATCGGCACCTTCGACCCCCCGCATGAGACAACGGCGAGCGGCATCGACCATGACGGCCATTCCGCCGCCTGGGCAACGTGTGGGCGTAGCGAGATCGCTAGCCGGCGAGGGCGGCGGCCAGGTCGCTGCCGGCCAGCACGGGGAAGAGCAGACGCGACGCGCCGGCGCCCAGCCTGACCGTGTTGACGGCAGGCGTCGTCGGTTGGGAGGCGCCGGAGACACCCAGGATGTGGAGACGGAGGCGGTGGCCGGCGTCGAACTGGTTGCCGATGGGCCAGAGCTCGACGTGGTAGCGGCGCTCCTGGCCGGGCAGGGCCCGGTCTGCGACGTCGTACCGTCCGTACGGCTGCACGACATCGCCGTCCTCGTCGACGAGCGAGCGGCTGAGGTCGATGCCGGGATAGGCGCTGCGCAGCCGGCCGGCGGCCATCGGATGGGCCGTGCCATCGGGCCACACGTCGGACAGCACGGCGTAGAGATCGGTCTCGGGCGCAGTGCTGGTGAGCGCGACCTCGAGGCTGGCGGGTCCGGCCGCCTGCACTGCCGCCGCGAACGGCCCGGTGGTGTAGGACAGCCCGAGGGGCTCGGCCAGCGTCATGTCGGTGAGGGTCGGCGAGTCGTTGAAGACACCGAGGATCGACGTGTTGTACGGATCCGTCGCGGTCGACAGGGACCCGATGGCCGGGTACGCCTGCGTGGCCGCGGCGGGCGTGCCGAACCCGAGGGTGCCGTCATTGATCGACGACGCCGTGCCGCTGGGCTGGGCCGACGGGTACAGCGTGGCCCACGTCGTGCCGGGGAGGGGCCAGTCCGCGCCGGCCGTCGTGACGTATCGCCCGCGCAGCATGTCCTCACGGTCCCCGTTGGCGAGGAACAGCTGCACCGCCGGTTCCAGGTCGATGCCGTTGTCGACATCACGGAGGTGGCGGTCGTACCACGCGAGCCGCTGGCGGTCCGCGCCGCCCGAGCCGGCGGGGACGCCGTCGTGCGCGCCCACGACGAGGAGGTGGGCGCCGTCGCCACGCAGCTCCTGGAACGTCTGGAACGCGCCACGCGACTCGACGTCGAAGAACCCGTCGATCATGAGGATGGGCAGGTCGTTCACGTCGCCTCGGAACCCGCGCTCTTGCCAGTAGCCGTCGAGGGTCGGGTGCAGCTGATAGTCGATCGGCAGGCGCGCCATGCCCGCGGCAACATCGACGGACGACAGCGGGTCACGCTGGAGCCGGGTCCCGCCGTGCTGGACGAGCGGGGCCCCGATGAGCCCGAACACGCCGGCCGCGGGGAGCCCGTTGGGCACACCGCCCGGGTAGAGCAGGTCGCGATACAGCTCGTGGGTGCCCGATCCCAACACCGCCGTCTCGACACACGGCAGGTCGAGGTGCAGCGAGTTGTAGACGGTGATGGCGCTGGCCGAGAACCCGAAGAGACCGAGGCGGCCGTTGCTCCACGGCTGGGCGCACGCCCACCCGAGGACCTCGGCCACATCCTGTTGGCTGCGGGGCCCCAGCGCGTCGAACGAGCCGTTGCTCAGCCCGGTGCCGCGGATGTGCACCTGGAGGTAGTTGAAATCAGGACCGCCGAACTCGGCGCAGCACGCGGGCCCATACGGGCTGAACTCGACGATGACGGGCCGAGCCGGCAGCTCACCTCCGACAAGGGGGCCGCGCCCGCCCAGCTTGACCTCGAGCTCGACCCCGTCCGACATCGGGACCCGCAGGTTCTCGGCGATGAACGGACCGGGCTCCTCGGCCCTGACCGCGGTCGCCACCGGCAACACCAAGATGCCGACGAGACAGGCGACCGCCAGCGCACCCGTCCTCCGCTTCCGTCCCCAGCCCACGCTCAATGATAGACACGAACGTTCATCAGTGGCTATGCGACAATGGAGACGCAGCGAGACGGCCGGGTGGCCGCGGCATGGCTCGACCATGTCGAGGAAGGTCGGGACTCCACAGGGCAGAGTGCTGGCTAACGGCCAGTCGGGGTGACCCGCAGGAAAGTGCCACAGAGAACAGACCGCCGATGGGAGGCGTAAGCCTCCACAGGTAAGGGTGAAACGGTGCGGTAAGAGCGCACCAGCGCCCGGGGTGACCCGGGCGGCTCGGCAAACCCCACTCGGAGCAAGGCCAAATCGGGGACGGGCGGCCCGCCCAATCCCCAGGTAGGCCGCACTAGATGGATGGCCACCAAGCCGGTTCGCCGGTGAACAGAATCCCGCCTACAGGCCGTCTCGCTGCCATCTCAGTTCGGATTCGCCATCCCGTGCCTGTGACCTGGGGTTTTGCTGTTGGTTGGTTGTGGTCATGTCCCGCCAGATCCCATCGTTTTCCGACCTGCTGAGGACTGATTGAGGACTGCACCGTCCCGGGACGGCTCCTGAGAGCAACCCGGCCCAGCGTGAGCGGCGACGACCCACCACGGCCACCTCGCGACGAGTCGTGGGAGCCGGCGTGTCCCTACGGCACTTCGGTGCAATGAAGATCCCATCTTCTGACTCCTCGACCTACCAGGCGATCAGGTCGCCGACGACTTCGGCGCGGCTATCGGTCACTCGCTCGCCGCTGTCGGTCGAGTGACCGTTGCGATGAAGTCGGCTGACTCGTCCGATTTCGGGATGGCTTGCGTTCAGGTCGCTCGCTCCGGCCGGGGTGGCTACGACGAGAACCCCGTCTCCTTCGGTGTCATCGAACGCCGGCCCAGCGTGGCCCCACCAACCGTCAACCCAGCGAACGGTTCTCACTGCGACATCGCCGGCCGCCGTCAACCACGTACCGGGCTCATCCTCGACCGGGGTCCAACCGAGGCTCGCGGCAACGATCGGGTGGAAGGAGAGCCAGTCGGCCTCGATCTGGTGGAAGCGCCACGCCTCGTTCTGGATCGCCAAGCGGCGCCCAGCGCCCGCGAACGGATGCGCTTCGACGGGACGGGTGAGATCCCGAAGGAGCAGGCTCCTCGCGACTGTCGCATCGGCATCCTCGAGTGCCGGCGACTCGGGCGGCGGCCCGAGTGCGGTCACCGAGGCGAATCGCTCCTCGAGGTGCCCCCAGTTGAGAACAGTGGCCCTCGCTCGGGCCGCGATAACGAGATCCTCGCCATTGCCGAGTGCGTCGACGTACTCGGTAAGTCGTTGCGCGGTGCTGCTGACCCAGGTCGTCATGTTCGGGTCGTGTCCCGCGAGTGGTGCGGGGGGTACGAGCTGAGGTCTTTTTCCGGGCCGGATCGTGACGAGCAGGGGGTCGAACGTGCGGAGCAGCCGCCGGTCGCCGGGGTCGAGGTCGTCGAGGAGACCAGCGGCCTCGAAATCGCGAACCATGCGACCGACGATGGTCCGCGCGATGAACGCTGACGGATGGGCCCACATCAACTTCAACTCGGCGCCCGCGAAGGCCTGTCGGACATCAGTGTTGCTTGGATATATCTCTTGCGCTTGGCGCATGGCCGACTTCGCGTGCGCGATGAGCTGGTCGGGGTCGAGGTCGGCCAAGTCCGCGAGTCGCGCAACCACCGGCTCGAAGGGCCACAGCTCGATGTCGTCGTCGCCCAGGACTACCTGGTTGCCGTCGGGCAGCACGACGAGCCGGTAACGCCCTGGAAGTGGTCGCGTCTCCTCGCCGCGGCGGGCGCTGAGGCTCCTGATGAACGCGTTCTCGCTAGCGCCCAACTTTTCATGAATGTCCGTCATGTTGGAGTTCGACGTCGGGTCGGCGAACGAGGCAATTCGACCGAGCGTCTCGAACATGTCATCGGGGGCACCAGCCAAGACAATGACTCCGATGGCGCGGGCAACGGTGCTCTCGGGCTCCTGGACGTTCTTGCTTCCGGTGGCGATAGCTGCGTCGCGGAGGCGCCACGCCGGATGGGTGGCGTGATCGACGACGAGGACGCCGAGCGCCTCAGATGCGGTGTCGTCGCCGTCCAGCCGCTGGAGGTGTGGTGACGCACTACTGGTCCACCATCGGATCGGCTGGCATTCGAGTGGCTCCTCGGTGTCGAGCGTGATGCTGACGATCATCCCGTCAAGGTGCTCTCTCACGAGCGGCCACAACGCCACCGGGTCAGCAGAGGTCTCAAGCAGGGCTGTGACCTCGTGGAGGTCGCGGAGGATCATCTCAGCCCGCCACGTCTTGTCGCCTACGCAGTCAGCGAGGTCGTCCCACGCGCGCTGGAGCTCGACCTCACCCCCGGCGGCGACAGCGAGCTCATGCGCCTTCCTCCGCGTCGAACCCCACGATCGTGTCCAGCTGTCGTCACTGGCGCCGCTGAGAGCTTGTTCGGCGCATTCGGATGCCCGATCGCGATGGCCTTGGTGCAGCCATCTGTGCCCAAGGTGCAGCACGGCATCCGCGTCGCGCCGTTGGTTCCCGTTGAACAGCCTCGCCAGCGCCTCGAGATCGTTCCCGTCGATCTCGAGGCGTTCGAGGACGGGAACCCAGTCGAACGACGACTCGGCGTTCTCCGCCCGGCGCAGTTCGAGGACGTCGGCGGCGCTCGTCGCGATCGCAATGACCTCCGTCCTGCTCAGGACGCGGCCGTCTTCCAAGCTGAGATGACCGTACGTACTGTCGCCGTTAGGGAGGTCCTCCAGATCAGGGGGGCCGGCGGGGAAGCCAATCGCGTCGAGCCAATCCCAACGTGTGGTCGGCAACGGATAGCTCTCGAGCCGGGCGCGCAGGTCACCGATGACCGCGTCCGCGACATCGCTGGGCAGTCCGTCGCGGCACGCGTCAGCGACGGCGCGCGCAGCGCGCGGATGCGCGTGCTGATCGGCGGCCGCGAGCATGTCTGTGACGAGGTCGGCACAGATGCGCAAGGCAGGCTCGTCACCTCCAAGGCCGGGAACAAGTCCGGTAAGCAGCTCGCCGAGCCCGTCTAGGTGGTCGATAGTGCCGTGCCGCACGAGGTACTCGAACAGTGCGACGCCGGCCCCCGGGTAATGGCGACCGATGGACCGAAGAAGGGCGGCCGCCGACTCGCGAGGTGCGCCTTCGGTCATGGGTGCAGCGACTCGCAGAAGCCGAGCGAGGTTGGTGGCTTCGTCGATGGCGTTGGCGAGACCGCTGTTCACCGCGGCCTCGAACATGTCAGTCCACCGTTCAAACTGGTAGTCCTTCCGGAACCCGACACCGAAGGACATCGGAATGAGCGTCTTGGCCAGGCGCTGCGCATCGCCGCGTTGTCCGAGGTTCTCG
>JBEEFQ010000307.1:0-15105 GCA_041166245.1 Actinomycetota bacterium
GCCGTCAACACCCGAGCGATCGACCTCACCGAAGCACTTCTCCTGCTCAGCCGCGCCGACCAGCGGTCCTTCACCCGAGATCACGTCGACCTGTCCCTCATCGCGGAAGAAGCCACGGAGACGCTCAACCCCTTTGCCGAAGAGCGGGGCGTCACCATCGAGACCTCCGCCGAAATGACCTCCACCATGGGCTCACACGCGCTCTTGCTGCAGTTGACCACGAACCTCGTGCACAACGCGATCGTCCACAATCTCCATGAACAGGGCACCGTGTGGGTCACGACCAGCGCTCAGCCCAACGGTGTGGTGCTCACTGTCGAGAACACCGGCGAGAAGCTCAGCCCACAGTTGGTTTCCACGCTTGTCGAGCCGTTTCTTCGCGGCACCGAACGCATCCGCACCGACCACGCAGGCGTTGGGCTCGGCCTCGCAATCGTCAAGAGCATCGCGGAAGCACACGACGGAACCCTCACCCTCGCCCCCCGGCCCGCTGGCGGGCTCTGCGTCACGATCCAGCTACCCGCCGCGCCACCGCACACGTCCAGTCCCGCACTTGGCCTGCAGCGATGATCTGGGGGGGGGTACCGGTCGACGCGGTCCTGCCGAACTCGGCAGCGCGGCACGCCGACCTGCAGCGTTCGCGTTACCCGGACCAGCCGTGGCGTCGTTAGTATCTGACTATGAGTCAGATCGGCCGCGCGGCATGAGCGAGATCGTCAGCGACGCCTTCGAGGAGTTCAACCGCAACATGGGGATGGGGCGGATCCAGAACCCCTATCCGACGTTCGCGGAGATGCGCTGCGAGCTCCCCGTGCAGCCCGTTGACCTCCGCAGGATGTTCGGCTTCGAGGTCGAGGACATCCCGGAGGATGCGCCGCCGATCTACACCGCGTGCACCTACGACGCGGTGCTCGAGATCCTCAAGGACGGCGAGCGCTTCTCGTCGCAGATCTACGCCGGCTTCATGGGCGTGGTCATGGGCCACACCATCCTGGAGATGGACGAGCCCGAGCACCACCGCTACCGGTCGCTGCTCATGCAGGCCTTCTCCAAGAGGGCGATGGAGCGCTGGGAGGCCGACCTGGTGGGGCCGGTCATCGACGAGTGCATCGACGCGTTCATCGACCGCGGTCGGGCCGAGCTCATCCGGGAGCTGACGTTCCCCTTCCCGGTCAACGTCATCGCCGGACTGCTCGGGCTGCCCAAGGAGGACATCGACCAGTTCCACGTGTGGACGGTCGAGCTCATCAGCATCGGCTTCGACATGGAGAAGTCGATGCGGGCGTCGAAGGCGCTCGGCGACTATCTGCGGGACAAGATCGAGTACCGCCGCGAGCATCTGGCCGACGACTTCGTGAGCGTGCTCATCAAGGCCGAGCTCGACGGCCACTCGCTGACCGACGAGGAGATCGTCTCCTTCTGTCGCCTGCTCCTCCCGGCCGGCGCCGAGACGACGTACCGGTCGTCGAGCAACCTCATCTACGGACTGCTCCGCGATCCCGAGCAGCTCGAGGCCCTGCGGAACGACCGCTCGCTCATCCCCAAGGCCATGGAGGAAGGGCTGCGGTGGGAGCCGCCCCTGCTCACCATCATGCGGGCCGCGACCGCCGACACCACCGTCTGTGGGGTGCCCATCCCCAAGGACGCAGTCATCATCATCAACCTCGGCTCGGCCAACCACGACGACAGCCGTTGGGAGGGCGCCGAGGAGCTCGACATCCTGCGCAAGCAGCAGCAGCACATGGCGTTCGGGTTCGGACCCCACATGTGCCTGGGCCAGCACCTGGCCCGCATGGAGACCCGGGTCGTGCTCGACAAGGTCCTCGACCGGCTGCCCAACATCCGCCTCGACCCCGCGGATGAGGGCGTCGCCATCACCGGCATGACGTTCCGCACCCCCCAGCGCCTCCCCGTCCTCTTCGGCTGACGATTTTCTGTCGCCCCGGGGGAGGATATGTCCTCTTTGCGTGGAATATCCCAGGGACGGCGGGCCCAATTTCAAGCTGAGGAGAGAGATGCGTCGGTATGCGATCGTGGCCGTGATGGCCGCCGTCATGATGCTGTTCGGTGCCGGCTCGGCGCTGGCCGGGGTGGCGGGTACGAGTGAGCCGAGGACGGCGCCCGACCCGGTGACCGGGGAGACCGAGCCCACCAACCAGGTGAGTTGCGGCACGGGGACGGCCCAGGCGGGTCCGGTGGTCGTGGCCACCGCTGGTGACCCGGCGACCGGCGGCGCCATCGTGGTGTGCAACGAGTCGGCCGATCTGCCCATCCAGGGACGGGTCATCGGGTCCGGCGGCACCAGCGGCGGCTGGGTCGCGGCCGACGGTGATGCCGACAACACCCAGAACGAGAAGGCCCAGGGCTGGGCCCGCGCCGACGTCAACGGCGATGGTGTCCAAGTGCGGTGCGGCGACCCGAACGGCGACCTGGACTCGGAGAACCCCGGCGCCACCGACACCCAGGAGCAGTGCGACCCGACGGCTGGCTAGCGCTACCCCTTCATTTGCGCATTGCGACGGACCGCCCTTCGGGGCGGTCCGCCCGCGTCAGGTCACCTGATCGTCGCGGTCGCGCCGGATGAAGTCCGGCGCGCCGTCGAACTCGAGGTCCTTCACCAGGTGGACGACGGTGCCGGACTCGGGCTCGGAGGTGAACTTGATGGTGTCGACGAGTGCCCGCATGAGCTGGATGCCGCGCCCGCCCTCGGCTGTCGTCTCCGCATCCCTTCGGCCGAGGGTCTCGAAGTCGAACCCGTGGCCGCTGTCGATGACCCGGATCTCGCACCTTGTGTCGGTGAGCTCGACGTCCACCGAGTAGTCGTCCTCGTCGGTCGTGTGCTCGACCACGTTGGCGCAGGCCTCGGTGACCGCCACCTCGACGTCGCCGATGCAGGCCCGGCTGGCGCCGATCTCGCGCAGGGCGTGCTTGGTGAGGTGGCGCACGAGCGGGAGGGTGGACGCGTCCCGAGGGATGTGCATCGAGAGCTTGATGTCCACGTCCGCCGCCGTTCTCCTACGTGATCTCGACCCAATCGATCCGCCAGCCCTCGGTGGTCCGCACGAGGATGCTCTCGACCCGGACCCGCCGCGTCTGGGGCTGTGGTTGTCCCTTTCCCTGGAGCGACTGTTCCAACACCGTGAACGTGCGGGCATCGTCGTCGGTCAGCGATGCGAGGTAGGGCCCCTTCACGACCTTGGCCGTCGCCACCGCCTGGTTCTCGCTCAGCGCCTTGCGGAACGCGTCGCCCCCGAGCACCTGCTCGTACTGGTAGCGGAAGTTGCCCACGCCCATGGCCCGCACGTTGGCCAGGTCCCGGTCGATGGTGCGGTAGTTGTACGACGACAGGGCCAGGGCGAAGCGCTCGGCCTGCTGGGTGACCTCGTCCCGGCGGTTGGTGGGCCCGTCACCCCGCAGGGCGACGACGAGGCCCCCGATGACGACGAGGGCGGCCATCACCGCGGCGACCGCCCACCAGGCCCCGGCTACGCTCCGCCCGTGCTCAGCAGCCTCCGGCGGAGCCGCTGGACCCCGGTCGTCCTGGTTGTCCTCCTCGGCGCGCTGCTGGTGTTCGAGGCGCTCCAGCTCGACCTCGGCGGAGGGGGCAGCGCCGAACCCGAGCCGGCTCCCCAGGCCGTCGGGCTCGCTCGTCGGTTCGCGGTGGCTGTCACCTCCTTCGACCACAAGCGGCTCGACACCGACATCGCCCGCGTCCTCGCGCTCGGGACTCCCGGGTTCGAGGCCAAGTTCCGGGAGGCCATGGGGCCGGACTTCGCCACCCGGATCGCCGCCAACAAGACCGTCAGCTCCGGCCGTCTCGTCGCCGGGCCCCGGGCGCAGAGCGTCACCGATGGGCTGGCCACCTTCATCGTCGTCGTCGATCAACAGGTCACCTCTGAAGGCGGACAGGAGCAGCCGCAGGTTATCCGGGTGGGGCTCCTGCTCTCCGTCGACGAGAAGGCCAGCAAGGTCACCAAGGTCGAGGTGTTGTAGTTCGTTTTTGCGTATCCGATGCGGCATGGGCGCCCGGAGACGCAAAAACCATCGACGTCAACGGCGGCTGGCCTGCTGGCGGTCGATCTCGGCTTGCTTCTTGTCGATGATCTCGAGCAGGTGGGTCGTCGACTGGCTGGCGTACCTGGCGTCCTCGGGGCTGACGAGGGCGATGGTGCGGCCGCCCTGGGGCTGGAACCGGCCGAAGTCGACGTCGATGCGCTGGGCGAGGGACGGCACGTAGATCTTGTCGAGGCGCAGGCCCTCGCCGTAGACGGGGACGCCGAAGCGGGGCTGGTAGCCCGGCATGAGCGGGAAGGCGCCGCCCAGGCCGATGTTCATGGTGTCGCCCTCGAGCGTCCACCCGATGCGCTCGGCGAACCGCGGCATCCAGTAGATCGTCTCCTGCATCTTGGTCGGGCGGATGGCGAGGTTGTGGAACGTGGTGTCGAGGCCGGCCAGCGTGCCTTCGATGTCATGGGCCGAGCCGGCCAACAGGTCGGACCCCTCGGTGCCGAGGCGCGCCCCCTCAGTGAGGATGCGCTCGAGGTCGGCGGTGTGGCGGTCGAGCACCTCGCCCACGCGTGCGTAGCCGGAGATGGCGCCGGCCATGTCCGCGCGCGCCGCGTCGAGGGCGGCGGTGAGCTTGGCCGAGTCGGCCAGCAGCCCGCCCAGCTCCGCTCTGCGGCGCGCCATCACCTCGCCCACGTCGGCCCACGAAGACAGCAGCACCTTCAGGTCCTGCTCGTGGCCCACCATGCCCGACAGACCGTCGGCCACCTTGCCGAGGTCAGCGGGTTCGATCTTGCCGAGCACCTTGTCGGCCTGGCCCAGCAGCTCGTACAGCGGACGGGGCGTGCTCGTGCGGTCGGCAGGAACGAGGGCGCCGTCGGGGTCAGCGGTCTTGGCTGCGTGCGGGTCGGCCGGCCCGAGGTCCACGTAGGGCTCGCCGAGCGAGCTCTTCTGGCGGACGTCGGCCCGCAACGTCTCGGCCATCGCTCCCTTGGGCCGGATGGTGAGCTTCAACTCGACGGCGTCGTCGGTCAGCCGGGTTGCACTCACCTTGCCGATGGGCACGCCCAGGTAGGTGACCTCGGCGCCGGAGAGGGCCCCGCCCGACTGGGCCAGCTGCACCCGCATGGTCTTGGGGTCGTCGAACTTCACCCCCGCCAGCCCGACCGCGGCCCACGCCATGGCCACGATGGACACGACCCCGACGAGGACGAGGTTGGCGATCTGGCGGAAGGTGAGCTTCATCGCACGCCCCACCACATGAAGGACGCGAGGTTGGAACTGCCCGCGCTACTGCTGCCCTGGTACGGCCGGCCGTTGCGGTCCACCCGGTTCTCGTTGGCCGATCCGTCGCCGGTGTCGATGTCGCCTGTGCCTGCAGGGTCATCGATCTCCTGCTGGGGGACGCCCTCGACCTGCACCTGTCCCGACTCCTGGCGGCCGCGGGCGCCCTGCGCCGGCGTGCACGCTCCCGATCCGGTGTCGACGCGTGCGACCTCGGGGTAGGCCGCGGCCAGCCACTGGATGAAGTTGCCCTGCACCGTGCACGCCCAGCCGTTGTTGAAGTCGGGCAGGGCCTGCACCGCCTTCTCGAAGTCGGGCAAGTTCTCGTCGATCTGGGTGAGCAGGTCCTTGGCCTTGGCGCCCGCGGTGCTGAGCTTGGCCTCGTGGGTCGTCACCAGTTCGGCCGCGCTGGTGGAGAGGCGGTCCACCGACTCAACGAACGCGGCCAGCTGGCCCTTGTTGCGGTCGAGGGCCTGGAGCCCAGCTGCGAACTGGTCGACGGAGTGGGCGAGCTCGTCGGTGTGCGGCGCCAGGGCGGCAGCCATCTGGTGCACGCGGTCGATGGTGGTGGCCATGTCCTCGCGGTGGGCGGCGAAGGCCTCGGTGGCGCCCGCCATGGCGTCGATGAAGCGCGCCACCCGCTGCGGGTCGCCGCCCGCTGCTTCGTCGAAGGCGTTGATCACCCGGTTGAGGCTGTCGGCCGTGACCTGGTTGACGAGGTCGCCGCCGAGTTCCACGACCTGTTCGAGCTGCGGCACCCGACGCGTCTTGTCGATCGGGATCGTCGCGCCCTCGCGCAGCCGCCCCTTCCCCTCGGGGACGAGGGCCAGGTACTCCTCACCGAGCAGGCTGGTCTGGCGCAGCTCGACGCGCGTGCCGGCGGGCAGGTGCACGTCGCGGTCGAGGTTGAAGCTCACCTTGGCGTGCAGGCCGTCGAGCACGACCTTGGTGACCTGGCCGACGGGCACGTCCTTGATGCGCACGCTGTTGTCGGGCACCAGCTCCGACGCGTCGCTGATCACGGCCGAGAAGTGCTGCCGGGGTGGCGGCTGCTGCACGCGCCACCACACGGTTCCTCCAACCAACAACATGACCAGGAGCCCGATGCGAATGTTGCGGATCCCAACGGAGCTCATGATGGTTCTCCCGACGCGGCACCCTCGTCGGGGCACTTGCTCCCGGCGGGGGCGGGGGTGTCGGGCTCGCGCTCGGCGCCTTCGTACCCGGGGGCGGTGTAGGCCTGGTGCGGGTCGTTGTTGACGGTGATGAAGCCGTCGCCGATGGTGCCGGCGGGGAGGAGGGGCCCCGCTCCGGTGGCGCCGGTGGCGTCGACCTGCCACGGCACCGCCGTGCGCAGCGGGCTGCACGAGTAGTCGATGGCGGGGACGACGCGGTTGTCGTCGTTGAGCGACCCCGGCCCACCCCCGGCGTTGAGCGGATGGGTGAAGGGTACGAACATGAGGCCCTGGGCTTGCTCCAGGACCCACCACCGGCTCCCGTCGTGGTGGATGGCGTTGTACCAGCCGTACGCGTAGTACGGCGCCAGGTCGATGATGCGCTGCCAGCCCGCCTCGTGGTCGGCCAGGATGCGGCCCACGCGGTCGAGGGCGTCCATGACGGCGGCGATCTTGGCCTTCTCATTGCCGGTGAAGGTCGCCAGCCGACCCAGCATGTCGTCGAGCCCGCCCACGGCGGCATCGAGGGCACCCTGCTGCGCGAGCAGGGACTGCGACACCACGGTGGAGGACCGAAGGATGCGCGTGATCTCGTCGTCTCGGTCGGCCAGGGTGCCCACCACGCCGCGCAGGTCCTGCAGGCCGGCGTCGAGCTCAGCCGCTCGCGTCGACAGGGTCTGGCCCACGTCGGCCAGCCCGCTCGTGACGCCGGCCACCGCCTCGGAGTTGCCGCCGAGGGACTGGCCCAGGCTCGTGATCATCTCCCGCAGGGCGTCGGCGTCCACCTCTTCGGCGACGCGGGTCGCCTCGTCGAACAGCTCGTTCACCTCGGCGGGCACCCGTGTTCGGGCGAGCGGGATCAGGGCGCCGTCCTCCAGCCTGGGCCCGGTGCCGCTCCATACCGGGCTCAGGTCGATGTAGCGCTCCCCGATGAGCGAGCGCAGACGCAACGTCGCGATCGCGTCGGGCGCCAGCGCGACATCGCGCACCGTCATGGTGACCTTCACCTTGTTCCCCTGCGGTTCGACCTCCTGCACGGTGCCGGCCCGCACGCCCTGCACCAGCACGCGCGATTGGGGGTAGATACCGACGGCGCGGGAGAACTCGGCGGTGATCCGCGTCGACGACGGCCGCAGCGGGTTGGCGATCACGGGCACACCCGTCAGCCCCGCGACCGCGAGCAGGAAGCCGACGGCCACGGCGTAGGGGGCGAGACGACGCCGCTGCGTCATCGGTCGTGGAACCCCTCGGGCGGCGGCGCGTTGTGGTCACCGGTGTCGACGGAGATGCCGGCCACGTCGGTGCTCGGCGCCTGGAACGGCGGGCGGAACCAGATGGATGGGAGCCCGCCGTGCTTGCCCGGGTCCTGGCCGTGGGCGTCGCCCGGGTCGATGGGATCGGCGACGTACGGCGACATCGGGTAGCCCACGTTGTAGACCTGGATCCACCCACCCTGGCTCACGACCTTGCGCAGCGCGTACACCGCCTCGGGAAGCTGGTCGAGGGCGAGGCTGATGCGGTCGCGCTTCTTGTCGAGGACCTGGGCGGTGACCAGCACGTCGTCGAGCACACCGTCGATGCGCTTCTCGTTGCGGGCGAGGAGGGGCGTGAGGGTCGTGTTCAGATCGCGCACGCCGCTCACCAGCTGGGTCAGCTCGGCCCGGCGGGCCGCCAGCGCGTCGAGCGCCTTGCTCATGCCGTCGGCCGACGTGCCTAGGGCAGCCCGCCTGTCGTCCATCGCGCCAAGCAATGTCGCGCTGGCGGCCAGCAGCTTGTCGATGTCGGCTTGGCGCTGGCCCATGGAGCTGGCGAGGGTGTCGAGGTCGCCCAGCAGGGTGTTGACCGTCTCGCCCTTGCCCGCCAGCACCTTGTCGAAGGACTGGATGAGCTTGTTCATCGACTGCACGTCGATCTGCTCGAGGGAGCTGTCGAACGACGTCATGACCTCGTCCACGTCGGCGCCGGGCTCGGTGCGGCTGAGCGGGATCACCGCGCCGTGGGGGAGCACCGGCCCGGTGCCGGGGTCCATGAGCTCGACGTACTTCTTGCCGAGCAGCGTGCGCAGGCGCACCGCGGCGCGCGTGCCCTTGGACAGCTTGGTGCCCGACTTGAGCTCGAGTTGCATCGTGACCGTGCGGGCGTGGCGCTCGACACCTTTCACCTGTCCCACCTCGATGCCCGCGACGCGCACCGGGTCGCCACCGCCGATGTCGCTGGCGTTGGCGAACACCGCTGTCACCCTGTAGGTGCGCTGCAGGATCTTGGCCCCTCCGAGCAGGTAAGCCGCGACCATGAGGCCCACGGTGACGACCAGTCCGACGACGGCCGTGCGCCGCAGGTTGTGCTCTGTCACCTTCCGCTCCGGTCAGTCACTGGCCGGCCCCCATGAGGGGGGCGAACAGGGAACTGAGGCCGCCTTGCGACGAGCTCCCCGGCTCGGGGTTGATGGCGATGACGCCCGCGTCGGTGCGGGGAACGGGCGGGAGCGGCACCCGGGGCTGGCCGAGGACGGGCTCGGGGCCCTGGGTGTCATCGGGTCCCACGTTGTTGTAGTCCTGGCCGATGCGGGGCTCGGACGCATACGCGTCGATGAAGCCGACCGCCCGCGTGTAGGACTGGATCCAGTCGCCGTTGCTCGTCATGCGCAGGATGGCCGACGTGGTCCACGGCAGCGTCTGGAACGCCTTCTCCAGCTGTCCCTTGTTGCGCACTGCGGCCTCGGTGAGCTGCTTTGTGAGGTCGAGGCTCTCGTCGATGGTCGTCCCGTTGGCGGCGAGGATGCGGTGCAGGGCGCTGGTGAACTGTCCGGCCTTGCCTGCCGCGGCACCGAGCTGGTCGGCCTTGGCCGACAGCACCGTGGAGGTGGAGCCGAGCGAGTCGAGGAGCTGACGCACCTGGGTGTCGTGGGCGGCGATGCCGTCGAGGAGGGCGGCGAAGTCGGTCACCGTCTGGCCGATGACGTCGGCCCGCTGGCTCAGCGTCGCGACGAGGGCGGCGGCGTTGTCGATCGAGCCATTGAGCTTCTCCTCCCGCCCCTGCAGCGCGGCCGCATAGGTGGCCATCACCCGGTTGAGCGACGCACTGTCGAGCCGGGCGAGGATGGGCTGGGTGTTGTTGAGGAGGGTGGACAGGTCGGCCGCCTCGCCCGTCAGGCGGGTGGGCACCGACGCGCCCTTGGCAAGGGCCGGGCCGTCCGGCGTGGCGCCGGGCGGCGGCACGATGTCCACGAAGCGCTGGCCGAGGAGGTTCTTCCACCGCAGCTCGAAGCTCGAGCCGCGCGGCACACGGTGGCGGTCGTCGATCTTCATGCTGACGAGCGCCTTGCCCCGATCGACCTTCAGCCCGCCGACCTTGCCGATGCGCACACCGGCCAGGCGCACCTCGTCGCCCTTCACCAGCCCGGTGGCGTCGGTGAACGCGGCCTTGACCGGATAGGTCCCGCGGAAGGCGCCGGCCGCGCCGCCGAACTCGCCGATGCGCAGGAACAGCCACCCCATGCACAGCACGCTGAAGGCGGCGAAGAGCCCGAGCTTGACGACGGTCGTTTTCACGATCCACCCAGACCGGCGTAGAGCAGTCCGAGGCCCATCATGGCCGACTGCTGCTCGGGCGGAATGGCGATGTTCCTGCCTGGAATCCCGTGCACGTAGACGTCGGGACCGACGCCGTTGGAGCCGTCGGTCTCACCGTAGGGCGGGGGCGCGTCGGCGAGGGTGCCGGCGTTGATGATGACGGTGTTGGAGACGCGTGTCTTGATCCAGCCCGTCTTCATGATCTCGGCTACGCCCCGGATGTTGAACCGGAGGCTCTTGGCCAGCTTGGCGATCTGTCCGGGCTGGGCGGTGGTGGCGGCGACGACGTCGACCAGGTCGGGCACGACGCGCCCGAGGCGTCCCTCCTGGGACGACAGCAGGTCACCGGCCAGCGAGGCCAGCTCGGCGTTCTCGCGGAGCATGCGGGCGAGGGCAGGCTCGTTGCGGGCCAGCACCTCGGCCACGTCGCCGAGGGTCGTGGCGGCTGTCGCCAGGTCCTGGCTGCGCTCGGCGATCGTCCCCGCCACGCCCGGGACGTGGTCGAGGAGCACGGCCATCTCCGACTCGCGGCTCTGCATCTCCTCGAGGACGGGCGTCCAGCCCTCCATCATCCGGCGCAGGTCACCACCGCTGCCGTCCAGCCCCTCGCCGATGGCCGACAGGGTGGCGCCGAACTTCTCCGGCTGGACCGCCTCGAGGAGGGGCACGGTCTTGTCGATGACGTCCTGGACCTCGGTCGCGGGCTCGGTGGCGGCCCGGGCGATGGTGTCGCCGTCGCCCAGCACGGGCCCGCCGGGACGGGCGGGGTCGAGCGCCAGGTACTTGTCGCCGAAGAGCGTCTTGGGGACGAGGTGGGCCGAGCTGTCATGGGCGATGCGCGCCCCGCGGTCGAGGGCCAGCTCGTAGCGCGCAGAGAAGTCGGTCCTGTCGATCTCGATCGACTTGATGGTGCCGACGGGCACGTTGCGCACCCGCACCTCGTACCCGGGGTTCACGTTGAGGCCGGCGCGCGCGAACTCCACTTGCACGACCATGGGCTTCTCACCCTCCCGCGCCCGTGCGCCGGTGACGAGCAGGCCGAGGACGCCCAGTACCGCGGCCAGCCGGGCCAGGACGCCGACGATGGTCTGCTGCGGGCTCATCCCGAGAACCGCACCGTGTCCCCGCCGCCCCAGAACAGCAGCGACAAGATGAAGTTGACGACGAAGATGAGGGTGACCGAGAGGCGCACGGCCCGGCCGACGGCGTGGCCGACGCCCTCGGGCCCGCCGCTGGCGTAGAACCCATATGCGGCGTGGATGAAGGTCACCAGCGAGATGAAGACGAGGACCTTGATCACGCTGAAGATGACGTCGGGGCGCTGGAGGTAGAGCGTGAAGTACTGGTCGTAGACGCCGGGCGTGACCGAGAAGAACACGGTCGACGTGAAGCGAGTGGTGAGCAGCTGCACGTAGAGCCCGATGACGTAGAGCGGGAGCACCACCATCATCGAGGCGACGAGCCGGGTTGACACCAGGTAGCGCAGTGACGGCAGGCCCATCACCTCGAGGGCGTCGATCTCGTCGGAGATGCGCATGGCGCCGAGCTCGGCGGTGAAGTGGGCCCCGATCTGCGACGCGAAGATCACGCCCGCCATCAGCGGGGCGATCTCGCGGATGCTGGCGTACGCGGAGATGAAGCCGACGAGGTCCTGGGCCCCGATGAGCTCGAGGCCCTTGGTGCCCTCGAGGCTGGTCTGGATGCCGATGACCGCGGTCATGATGACGATGACAGTGACGGCGCCAGCGCCGACGAGCAGGGCCCCTGCACCGACGGCGATGTCGCTGATGTGGTTGCCGATGACGGCGCGGTACTTGAAGGCGGCGGGGACGTTGATCAGGGCGCGGAACGCGAGCGCGGAGATCTTCCCTGCGATCCGGAACGGCTCGAGGGCGGGACCGAACACCTCGCGGGTGGTCTCCACCGCGTTCGTGGTCGCCGGGGGCGTTTCGGTGGTGGTGGTCACCGAATCGCGTCCGGGACGAGGAGGAAGTAGCCGTAGGTCATCACCAGGTTCACCACGACGAGCGACATGAGGGTCAGCACCACGCCGCGGTTGACGGCCATGCCCACACCGGACGGGCCACCCTTGGCGTACAGCCCCTTCCACGCGGAGATGACGGCGGCAACCAACCCGAACACGAAGCCCTTGGCCAGCGCCAGGTAGAGGTCGGGCAGCTGGGCGAGGGTGGTGAAGCCCTGGAAGAAGGCGCCCGAGTTCGTCTTCTTGACCACCACCGCGTAGAACCACCCGCCCGCGATACCGCCCACGATGACGATGCCAGTCATGAGCACGGCGGCGATGGCGGCGCCCAGCACGCGGGGGACCACGAGGCGGTGGAGCGGGTCCACGGCCATGACCCGCATGGCCGCCACTTCCTCCCGGACGGTGCGGCTGCCCAGGTCGGCGGTGATGGCGGTGCCGCCCGCCGCGGCCAGCATGAACGTGGTGCCGAGGGGCCCGATCTCACGCACGATGGCCAGCACCAGCGCCGCGCCCTGGGCCGAGTCGGCGCCGAACTGGCGGGTGATGTTGTGCACCTGCAGGCCGATCACCAGCCCGAAGGAGATGGTCAGCAGCATGGCGGGAAACAGCGACACCGACGCGATGAACCACGTCTGGCGCAGCACCTCGCCCACGTCGAAGGGCCGGCGGGGGATGCGCACCATGACATCGGCCATCAGGGCGTAGAGGCGCCCCGTCTCGTCGAGGAACGATTCTCCCTTGGCCCGAAATGCAGACGCGGCCAAGACAACCCTCCCCAAAGACGCGGCCGACCGTTGTGTCTCCCCAAGCTGCCCAGGCCGCCGTTCCCGCGCCCAGCGTGGCGGGCCGTACCTTCCCCTGACGGGGCGTCACGAAACGGCCAGAGAAGACCACCCCAGGCGGTAGCTGGGCCGTGGCCCCAGCTGACTAGTCCGGCGCTCCAGATCTCAAGGGGGCCCCTGTCGATGCCGATGTCCACAGGGTTCGCCGCGCGTGTGGAGTGTCTGTGACAGCTGGAATCCGAGGGCAGGGGACGAGGGCACCGTGAGGCGCGGCGATCGCGCTCTGCACGCGTATGTCGGATCCGTGTCCCTGCTGGGGTTCGCCGCGCTTCTCGTCATGATGCTCGGGCCGTCCGCCAGCTTCGTAGAGGGGCATCTTCCCCAGGTGCTGATGCTCACAGCGTGCACCGTGCTCGGCGAGTTGCGGCCGGTGCGACTGGCACGACGAGAGGGAGCCAACAGCGGGGGCAGCGTGACGACGTCGACCGCCTTCGCATTCGCCATCTTGGTGATGGCAGGGCCGGCCGCGGCGGCCGTGAGCCTGGGTCTGGCAACGCTCATTGCTGACCTGCACGGTCGCAAGCGGTGGTACAAGGCGACGTACAACTTGGGCCAGTACAGCTTGTCGGTGGCCGGCGCGGCACTCGTCATCGCGTGGCTCTCCCCGACGGCGGTTCTGTTGGATGGCGGTCGGGTGCGCACCGACGACGTCGTTCCGCTCGTCGCCGCGTGCGCCGCGTTCTTCGTCGTCAACAGCTCACTCGTTGGCGTCGTCATTTCGCTCGCCCAGCGGGCCTCGGTGCTGCGAGGTGTGCGAGACGAGCTGCTCTCGCAGGCGGCGGTTGACGGGTTGTTGCTCGGATTGGCGCCCGTCGTGGTCGTCGTAGCCGTCCACAACCTCGCGCTCATTCCGTTCCTGCTCCTGCCCGTCGCTGCCATCTACATGAGCGCCCGAGCTTCACTCGAGAAGGAGCTGCAGGCGCTTCACGACGCTCTCACTGGCCTCCCGAACCGGACCCTGTTCCGCGACCGAGCGATAGAGGGCATGGCTACCGCACGGCTCGATGCCGGCGCCATGTCGGCCGTGCTGCTCATCGACCTCGACCGGTTCAAGGAGATCAACGACACGCTGGGTCACCACATCGGCGACCTGCTCCTCAAGGAGGTCGGTCCACGTGTGCGCGGGTCCGTGCGCGGCGACGACATCGTGGCCCGGTTCGGCGGCGACGAGTTCGCCATCTTCATCCGCGACGTCGAGTCGCCGGAGCTGGCCCTGCAGATCGCCGGCCAGGTCCGCACCGCATTGGCCGATCCCTACGTCGTCGAGGATCTGCAGCTGCACGTCGAGGGGAGCATCGGCATCGCCCTCGCCCCCGACCATGGCACGGACATCGACACCCTGCTGCAGCGGGCCGACGTGGCCATGTACATGGCCAAGGAGACGCACAGTGGGAGCCGGCTCTACACCCCCGACACCGACCCCAACAGCCGGCGCCGGCTCACGCTGCTCTCCGACCTGCGCTCGGCCATCGAGAACCACCATCTCATCCTTCACTACCAGCCCAAGGCAGACTTTCGCTCGGGCCGCATCTCCGATGTGGAGGCGCTCGTACGCTGGGTGCACCCGGAGCTGGGGCTGGTGCCCCCCAACGACTTCATCCCGCTGGCCGAGCGCTCGGGCCTGATCGCGCCGCTGACGGAGTACGTGCTGAAGGAAGCCATCGGCCGGGCGGCCGACTGGCGGGCACGTGGCATCGATCTCCGCGTTGCCGTCAATCTCTCGGTGCGCAGCCTCATGGATCTGGACCTTCCGAACCGGGTCGCGGAGATGCTGCTCGACGCTGACCTCCCGGCGTCGTTCCTCGCGCTCGAGATCACCGAGTCCACCGTCATGGCCGACCCCGTCCGCGCCATGCGCGTGCTGCAGCCACTCGCCGACATGGGCGTGCGGCTCTCGATCGACGACTTTGGTACCGGCTACTCGTCACTGGCCTATCTGCGCCAGCTCCCGATCTCTGAGCTCAAGATCGACCGTTCCTTCATCTCGGCCATGACCACGAGCGAGAACGACGCGGTGATCGTGCGCTCGACGGTCGAGATGGCCAAGAACCTGGGCCTCGAGACGGTCGCCGAAGGGGTGGAGACGCCCGAGGAGGAGGCCGCCCTCGAGCGCCTCGGCTGCGACTACCTCCAGGGCTACCTCCTCAGCCGGCCGCTGCCGGCCGACGAGCTCGAGGTCGCGCTGCCCGAGTTGGAGCGCATCTGGGCACCGCATCCACGCCAGTGGAGCGCGCCATAGC
>JBEEFQ010000308.1:0-7450 GCA_041166245.1 Actinomycetota bacterium
GCTCGGGTCGGCGGCGGCGCCGGCGTCCTCCGCCAGGACAGCCCGGAGCTGGGGGACCACCGTGGCGATCAGGCGGCGCTCGGGTTGGGGCAGGCGGATCTCGAAGTCGCCCTTGCGGGTCCGCCGGATCCTCCGGAGCAGCATCAGTCGCGCTGCATGGTGGCCCAGAGGCCGTGCTCGTGGAGGCGGAAGACGTCGAGCTCGGCCCGTTCACGGGTGCCGCTCGACACGACGGCCCGGCCCTTCTCGTGCACGTCGAGCATGAGCTTGGTGGCCTTGTCGCGGCTGTAGCCGAACAGCTTCTGGAAGACGTAGGTGACGTAGGACATGAGGTTGATCGGGTCGTTCCAGACGATCACGATCCACGGCTGGTCGGTGGCAACCGCTTCATCGCTCCCCGGTTCGTCGAGCTCGACCGGTGCTGGGGCGGACATGGCGCGCCAGTCTCCCACGCGCCGCAGGCGTTGCTTTGTCCCCAGGCGAACCGCACCCGTAGCATCAGCGCCGAATGTCCCGGCTGGCCCGCCTCTCCCTCGCAACGACCGTCTGCAGCTTCCTGCTCGCAGCCGTGGGTGGGCTCGTGCGGGCCACCGACTCCGGGCTGGGCTGTCCCGGCTGGCCCAAGTGCTACGGGCAATGGATCCCGCCGGCCGACCACCACGCCATCATCGAGATGAGCCACCGGTACCTGGCCTCGTTCGTGAGCGTCGGCGTGGTCGCCACCTGCGTCCTGGCCGTGCTCTTCCACCGCCAGGACAAGCCCACGCTGCGCCTCGGCCTCGCCCTCGTGCCCCTGGTCGTGGCCCAGGCCCTCCTCGGCGCCTATGTGGTGAACCGCGAGCTCGAGGCGTGGACAGTCGTCGCCCACCTCGGTCTCGGGATGCTGTTCGCGGGAACGCTCATCGTCCTCACCACGCACCTCAACGTCACCCGCACGGGCAGCGGGGACCCGACGACCAGGCGCTGGCTGGGCCTCGCTGCCCTCGGCGTCTACGCCCAGCTCCTCCTCGGCAGCTGGGTCACCGGTCGGGGCGCAGGCCTGGCCTTCACGGACTGGCCCATGTACGGCGGGCGCCTGGTGCCCGATTTCGACGGCCGCGAGGACGCCGCCCTGCAGTTCGCCCACCGCACGTGGGCCTACGTGCTCGCGGTCGTGGTCCTCCTCGCCGCCCGCCACGCTCGCCGCGCCTACCCCGCGAACAGCGCCGTGGCACGCTTCGCCACCGCTGCGTCCGCTCTCGTGTTCTTCCAGATCGCAGTGGGCGTGCTCAACATCGCCAGCCGCCTGCACTCGGCCGTCGTCACGGTGCATCTGGCCACCGCGACGCTCATCTGGGGCGCACTGGTAGCCGCGTGGATGGCGTCCCGGCGCACCGAGACGAGCGGCACGACGCCTGTCGCCCCGACCACCACGTCCGAGCTGGTGGAGGAGCCCTCGGGCACGGCCGTCGGCGTGAGGGCCACCGTCTCCGCCTACGTCGTCCTCACCAAGCCCCGCATCATCGAGCTGCTGCTCGTGACCACCGTTCCCACCATGATCGTGGCCGAGCGTGGGCTGCCGTCGCCCTGGCTCATGCTCGCCACCGTGGTCGGCGGCACCCTCGCCGCGGGCGGCGCCAACGCCATCAACATGGTGGTCGACCGCGACATCGACAAGCTCATGGCCCGCACCGCCAATCGTCCCCTCGTCACGGGGGCCATGACGCCCCGTGCCGCGCTGACCTTCGCCGTCGCGCTCGAGATCCTGGCCTTCGTCGAGCTGGCCGTGCTGGTGAACCTGCTCAGCGCGGTTCTCGCGGTCAGCGCAACCCTGTTCTACGTGTTCGTCTACACGCTGTGGCTCAAGCGGCGCTCGACCCAGAACATCGTGATCGGTGGGGCGGCGGGCGCGGTGCCCGTGCTCGTCGGTTGGTCGGCCGTCACCGGCAGCCTCGGATGGGCGCCGGTCGTCCTTTTCGCGATCATCTTCGTCTGGACGCCGCCCCATTTCTGGGCCCTCGCCATCAAGTACCGCGAGGACTATGCGGCGGCCGAGGTGCCGATGCTGCCGGCGGTCGTGTCGATCAACCTGACGGCCCGCCGCATCGTCGGATACACGGTGGCCTTGTGGGCCGTTTCGGTGCTGTTCGCCGAGGTCGGGGGCATGGGCGCCATCTACCTTGTGACCGCGATGGCGCTCGGCGCGGGCTTCCTCTGGCTGGCCGTGAACCTCCTCCGGGACGGCACGACTCAACGCGCCATGCGCCTGTTCGGGTACTCGATCTCCTACGTCACCCTGCTTTTCTCGTCGATGGCCCTCGATCAGCTCGTGCGCCGCTAGCGCGCATGGATAGAGTCCCGTCGCCATGACGCTGACCCAGGCGCCTCCGGGGCAGGCCGGGGCGGAGCCGCCGGCCTCCGCCGCCCCCGCACCGGCCACCATCCTCACCGCTGCGGATCACAAGACGGTCGGCCGTCTCTACATCGCGGCGTCGCTCCTCTTCCTGCTGGTGGCGGGCGTGGTCGGCATGCTGCTCCGCGTCGAGCTGGCCGAGGAGGGCGTGAAGGTCGTGGGCGACGACTTCGCCCGGCTGTTCTCGCTGCATTCCACCGTCGCGCCCATCCTCTTCCTCGCCCCGTTCTGGACGGGCCTGGCGACGGTGATCGTCCCCCTCCAGATCGGCGCGCCCAACGTCGCCTTCCCGCGGCTGCAGGCCACCACCTTCTGGCTCTACGTCGTCGGCGGTGTCCTCGTCATCGGCGCGTACGCGGTCGACACGCCCAACGGCGCTGGTCTGGCCCTGAGCTCGCCGTTCTCCGGCCGAGGGAACGCGGCCACCGACGTGTGGATCATGGGCCTGCTGCTCGTGTCGGTGGCGTCGGTGCTGGCGGCCGGCGTGTTGCTGACGACGATCGTGAAGCTCCGAGCTCCCGGCATGACGCTCCTGCGGGCGCCGCTGTTCACCTGGAGCGTCTTCGCCACCAGCGCGGTCGTGCTCCTGGCCACGCCGGTGTTCATCGCCGGCCTGCTCCTCCTCTACCTCGATCAGCACTTCGGCGGCACCTTCTTCGCAGCCGCCACCACAGGAAGTTCCGAGGTCTGGCAGCACATGCTCTGGCTCTACGGCCGTCCCGAGGTGTTCCTGCTCGCACTGCCCGGGCTGGGCGCCGCCTGCGACATCGTGGTGACGGCCGCCCGCGGCCCGCTGCCTGGACGCGGTCCGGTTCGGCTCGAGGCACGGGTGGCGCTCGTGCTCTTCGCCTTCCTCTCCCTCGGCGCGTGGGCGGCGGACGCGCCGGCGCGCGACGCCGTCGTGCTGCCCACTGTCACCGCGTTCACCGGGCTGGTGATCGTTCCCGTCGGCATCCTCGCCTTGCTCTGGCTCGGCGCGGGCCGGGACATCCGACGCTTCCACTTCCCGCTGCTGCACGTGGCCGGCGCCCTCCTGCTCGTCGCCATCGCCGTCATCAATGTGATCGTCGCTGCGGTCAAGGACGTCGACGGCGGCACGGCGTGGGCCACTGGACACCTGCACGTGGCCTTCTTCGGGGCCCCGCTCGTGCTCGCCATCGGCGCCGTGCACCACTGGGCGCCCAAGCTCGTCGGACGGCGGCTGTCCACCGGCCTCGGAGCCCTCGAGCTCGTGCTCGTCGTGCTCGGCGTGGGCATCATGGGTCTGGCGTCGTATCTGCTCGGTTACGACGGCGCCCCCTGGCACGTCGCCGATCTCGCCGGCAAGGGCAGCTGGCAGAACCTCGAGCGCCTGGCCGCCGCAGGCGGTGCCCTCCTCACCGCTGGCGTGCTGCTCTTCGTCGCCAACCTGATGATGGGCGGCCGCGGCAAGGCGGTGGAGGACAACCCCGTCGGTGGCGTGACCCTCGAGTGGGCCACCACCTCTCCTCCGCCACCCTGGAACTTCGAGCAGGTCGCGCCCGTTCGGTCGGAGACCCCCCTCGCCGAGGCCGCGTCATGAGTGAGCAACTCGCGCTCCCCGCCGGTGGACAGCAGCGCGAGAGCCACGTCCTCAACCTCGGCACCCTGCTCCTCGGCGGCGCTGGCGCCATGGTCTTCGGCGGACTGCTCGCGGCCTACCTCCAGCTGCGGGGCGTGGCCGACCGATGGCCACCGGAGGACGTCCACCTCGACAACTACCTCGGCGTGATGCTCTTCCTCACCGCCGTGCTGTCGGCGGTCACTGTCGAGTGGGCGCCGTACGCGATCAAGCGGGGCAACCAGCGCCAGACCCTGTGGGCGCTCACCCTCACCATCGGGCTCGGCCTCGCCTTCCTCAACCTGCTCTGGTACACGGCCAGCCAGCTCGGCTTCGGCGTCGCCGACCACGCATTCGGCACGCTCGTCTACGCCGCCATCCTCGCCATCGGCGTGCAGATGGTGCTCGGCCTCGGCTACGTGCTCGTCGCGCTCGTCCGCACCGGCGGCCACCAGGTCGTGCCCGGCGATCACCAGCTCGTGCGTGCCGCGGGCTGGTACTGGCAGTGGGTCAACGTCTGCTGGCTCGTCGCCTTCACCGGTTTCTACGTGCTCCAAAACCGCTGACATGATCAACACCCCCGCCAAGATCCTCCTCGCCCTCTCCGCCTTCGCCGGCGTGACCGCGGTCGTGTTCGGCGTCGCCTCGGGCGACCGCTCCGGCGCCGTGCTCCTCGGTGCGGTGATGGTCGTGGCCCTGTTCGCCGCCTTCGCGGTGATGGGAAGCGCAGGCGCCGACCCGGTGGACGCTGACGACACCGACGAAGCCGACGCGACGGCCGCGGCGGTCACCTACGGCCCGGCCGACGTGCCCCGGGCCAGCCCGTGGCCGCTCTTCGCGGCCCTGGCCGCCGGCCTGGTTGTGGTCGGCGCGGCCGAAGGACCGGCGTACGTCGTCGGCGGTGGGCTGCTCGCCGTCGTCGTCGGCGCGCTGTGGACCGCCCAGGTCTGGCGCGAGCACCCATCGTTCACGCCCCGGCTCGGCGCCCGGTTGGGCGAGCGCGTCCTGGTGCCCGGGCTGCTGCCGGTCATCGCCCTCCTCGCGACGGCCGTGATCGCCATCGCCATCTCCCGCGTCCTGCTCGCCGTCTCCAAGGACGGGTCGATCGTCATCGCCGGGGTGGCCGCCCTTGTCATCCTCCTCGCCTGCGCAGCCATCGCCCTTCGGCCCCGCATCACCCCGGGGGCCATGGTCGGCCTCATCGCAATCGCCGCCGTCTTCACCGGCACGGCAGGTGTGTGGGGCGCGGCTGCGGGCGAGCGCGAGTTCCACCCCCACCACGCCGCCGAGCACGAGATCACGATCGTCGCCAAGGACACCGCCTTCGACAAGAAGAAGATCGAGGTCCCTGCGGACGAGCCCGTCGTCGTCGACTTCATCAACCAGGACGAGGTCTTCCACAACCTCGCCGTCTACACGCCTGGTCAGGACGCCACGACGGTCGGCGATCCCGTCTTCGCGGGCAAGCCGACTGCGGAAGGCGAATTGCAATTCGAGATGGACATCGCGAACCCGGGGAACTACGTCTTCGTCTGCGACTTCCACCCCAACATGAGGGGCGACCTCGTCGCGGAGTGAAGCGTGCCGTCCTCGCCGTCGGGTTGACGGCGGCTGCACTGGTGTCGTGTACCGGCGACCAGGACCCGGCCGCGCCCGGACGGCTGGCGCCCAGCCTCAGCGCCGAGGACGTGCGGGAGGGCCGTCCTGTGGTCGCGCTGACCGAGGGCAGGCCGGCGGTGGTCAACTTCTTCGCGGCCTGGTGCGTGCCGTGCAAGAAGGAGCTCCCGCTGCTCGTCTCCGCGGAGCGGCGCCTGCGCGACGAGGTGGCGTTCGTCGGGGTGGACGTGAAGGACTCGCGGACGCGGGCCACCGACCTGCTCGAGGAGTTCGACGTGACCTATCCGGCCGCCTACGACCCGCAGGGCGAGATCGCGGCCGGCTTCCGCGTCCAGGCCATGCCGACGACCTTCTTCCTGCGTCCCGACGGGCGCATCGCCGATCAGGTCTTCGGCGAGCTGACCGCGAAACGGCTGGCCCAGGCCCTGGATCGCCTGGAGGCCGGCCGATGACTTGTGAGCGCGGCCGGGCATGCGAAATGCTTCACGAAGTGGCGGATTCCGAGCGGAGGACGAGGTGAGACGAGCGCGCTGGGCGGGTGCCCGGGCACGGCTGACGGCGGCGGTGACGTCGCTCGTCATCCTCGCCGCGTGCGCCAACACCAAGCAGAACGTGCTCGATCCTCAGGGACAAGTCGCACGGGACGAGGACCGGCTCTGGGACATCGTCTTCCCCATCGCCATCTTCTTCTTCTTCGTCGTCGGCATCCTGACGATCCTCATCGTCATCAAGTTCCGCGACAAGGGCGACGACCGAGCGCCCAAGCAGGTCCACGGCAACACGATCCTCGAGGCGGGGTGGACCGCCATCCCCGCTGCCATCCTGCTCGTGATCGGGATCCTGACCGTCAGCACGGTCATCGACATCAATCGCAAGGCCGAGGGCGCCGACGTGCTCGAGGTCACCGTGGTCGGCCATCAGTGGTGGTGGGAGTACGAGTACCCCCAGCACAGAGTGACCACGGCCAACGAGATGCACATCCCGGTCGGCACCAAGGTCAACGTGACCCTGAAGTCGGACGACGTGATCCACAGCTGGTGGCCGCCCAAGCTGGCCGGCAAGGTCGACGTCATCCCCGGGCGCACGAACCACATGGTCATCGAGGCCGACAAGCCCGGCACCTACTACGGCCAGTGCACGGAGTACTGCGGGCTCTCCCACGCCAACATGCGCCTGCGCGTGATCGCCCAGTCCAAGGACGACTTCGCCACGTGGGCCAGCGACCAGGCCCAGGACGCGGCCACGCCGACGGCGGGCGAGGCGGCCGAGGGTGCCGCCCTGTTCCGCAGCAAGGGGTGCTCGGGCTGCCACACCGTGAAGGGCTTCGCCGTCGGCCAGGTCGGGCCCGACCTCACCCACTTCTCCAGCCGCGAGACCTTCGCGGGCGCCATCTTCGACAGGAACAACGAGAACCTGCGCCGGTGGCTGCTCGACCCGCCCAAGGAGAAGCCGATGCAGCCCGATCGCAACCTCGGGATGCCGAACCTGCACCTCACCGATGACGAGATCACCAAGCTGATCGCCTACCTCGACACACTCAAGTAGCGGAGCATCATGGCCACAGTTCTCGAACCCGCCCCTCTCGCCCCCGAAGCGCCGACCTCCGAGCCGGCGCTGCTGCGGCGACCGCGGTCGAGCACCGGCTTCTGGTCGTGGTTCACCACCATCGACCACAAGAAGATCGGGATCCTCTACGGCGTCACCGCCTTCCTTTTCTTCCTGGTCGGCGGCATCGAGGCCATGCTGATCCGCCTCCAGCTGGTGCAGCCCAACGGCACGATCCTGTCGGCGGAGTCCTACAACCAGGTCTTCACCATGCACGGCACGACGATGATCTTCCTCGTCGTCATGCCGATGACGAA
>JBEEFQ010000309.1:0-13437 GCA_041166245.1 Actinomycetota bacterium
GACGACGGGGGCACAACCGGAGGGGGAGGGGGAGGGGCCGGAGGAGGCGGTGGCGGCGCGACGACAGACGCTCGCCGGGCGCCGGTCTTGGTGGCTCCCGGGGCTCGTCGAGTCGCGTTGGTGGACGCGGCCGGACGTCGAGGCCGCGGCTTTGTTTCCGCCCTCGCGGGTGCGCGCGACTCGCTCGCGACAGCGACACCGTCGACGCTGACATGCGTCCAGCGTGTCCCGTCCCAGTACCGGGTGGTCCGGTCGTCGTTCGGGTCCGGGTACCAACCAGCTTCTGCCGTCATCCTGTCCCCCTCCTCTGTCCCACCGCTCCGGGCGCCTTCGCTCTCGGGGCGCTGGGAATGCCGTCGTCGGGAGCAAGGGTGCCCGTGCTGCCGTCACCGCAGCGTTACGTCACCGTCACCGACGTGAACGCACGGCGTCCGGGCCTGGCTCGACGCCCTCATCACCTCCGTGACGCCGACGTAACGCTCGGGTGACGGTGCCGCGTGCAGCCTTACCGACGACGCTCTTGAGGGTCGAGAAGCGGCGGACAACAGAGACGGAGGGCCGTGGCGAAACGACCGAGATGTGGCGGCGCAGCAGTGGTCCGAGCAGGCGCGATGACTGTCGTGCTCGTCCTCACGGCATGCGGGGGCGGGGGGAGCAGCAGTAGCGCATCGTTCTGTGACGACTACGCGGAGCTGCAGGGTCTCAGCGGCACCGACCAGGCGACGCTGCAAAGAGCCGCGGATCTCTTCCGTAAGGTGGCGGCGGCGAGCCCGTCGGAAGCGAAGGCCGACTTCACGGTGGTGGCCGTCGCCGCGGGCAAGGTCGCGGATGGCGAGGCGCTCTCAGTGGACAACGATGCCGTCAGCGCAGCGGCCGGTCGGGCAGACGTTGTCGCTCAGAAGGAGTGCGCGGGCAAGTAGGGGACGCTGAAGGAACCGCCGGCACCGAATTTGGCGGTCCACCTCTACAAATGCTCGGGCTCTTTCGCCCTCGCGTTCTACGCATTCGAGGGAGACGACATGAACGCCTCTTCAGAAGGCGCTGACCAGCGATTCCTCCTGGATGGATGGAGCGGGCGACGAGAATCGAACTCGCGTTCTCAGCTTGGGAAGCTTGGTCGAGCGAAGCGAGCAGTGAAGCGGCCTGCCGCAGAACATCAGCTTCCGAACGTGAGAGCGGGCGACGAGAATCGAACTCGCGTTCTCAGCTTGGGAAGCTGATGTTCTGCCTCTGAACTACGCCCGCGAAGCGCGCCAACTGTATCGTCCCGCCGATGATCCTCTCCGACCGGTCGATCCGTGAGGAACTGGCTGCCGGGCGCATCGTCATCGACCCGCTGGACGAGCGCCTCGTGCAGCCGTCGTCGGTCGATCTGCGCCTCGGGCGCTACTTCCGAGTGTTCCTCAACCACACCACGCGCGTCATCGACGTGAAGGAGAATCAGGAGGATCTGACCCCGCTGGTGGAGATCAAAGACGACGACGTGTTCGTCCTGCACCCCGGCGAGTTCGTGCTGGGGTCGACGGCCGAGCGGGTGCAGCTGCCCAACGACCTGGTCGCCCGGCTCGAAGGCAAATCGAGCCTGGGTCGGCTCGGGCTGCTCATCCACTCGACCGCGGGCTTCGTCGACGCGGGCTGGAACGGCCATCTGACGTTGGAGCTGTCCAACGTGGCCAACCTGCCGATCACGCTCTACCCGGGCATGAAGATCGGCCAGATCAGCTTCCTGCGGATGACAACGCCCGCCGACGTGCCCTACGGCTCGGAGTCCGTGGGCTCGAAGTACCAGGGCCAGCAGGGCCCCACACCGAGCCGCTACTACGAGAACTTCCGCGAGGACTGACCTGTCCACCGCCGCCGAGTACCTGCAGGCCGTGCCGGCGGGTGACGGTTGGACCTTCGAGATCGTCCCTGAGCTGCAGGGCGCCTTCGGTGGCGCGTTCGGCGGGGCGGTGGCGGCGGCTGCGCTCATCGCGGCCCGGCCGCTGGCACCGGATCGGACGCCGGCGGCCCTCGACGTCAACTTCCTGCGCGCGCTGCCCTCGGGCACCGCGAAGGCGCGGCCGACCGTGGTGCGGGCCGGGCGGTCGCTGACGTTCACCGCTGTCGACGTGTTCGACGCCGACGGTCGGCAGTCGGCGCGCGTCACCATCACCTTCGTCGACCCCGACGCGCTCGACGAGCGGCCGCCGGTCGAGCGCCCGGTGCCCGCCGTCCTCGATCCGAAGACGTGGCGGAGCCCGGCGGGCGTGACCGCCCCGATCCTAGAGACGCTGCAGCCCCGTGTGGGTCCGACCGACGACGGCGGGGTCGCCTGCATCATCACGCTGCCGTGGGACGACCCACGGGCCAGCGCCGAAGCGGCCTGCTTCGCCGGCGACCTCTGCGTGGGCCCGCCCGTGGCCGCGGGCATGGGCGATCCGTACGTGGGTCACCCCAATCCCGACGTCTCGCTCCGATTCCTCCCGGGCGAGGTCGGGCGGGAGGTCACCGGCGTGGCCCGCCTAGAGGGTCTGTCCGGAGGCCTCGCCGTGCAGACCGTGCGGGTCTACGAGGGAGTGAGGCCCATCGCGGCCGGGACCTCGATGTCCCTGCTCATCGCCCGCTGATCGTTCTGTGTACGCAGACGCGCGCATTCCTACAGCGGTGGTCACGCGGAACGCGAACTGCGCTCAGCCGGGTTGGTGGACGGGCTCGCCGCCGACGTCGGGGGTGACGGTCTCGCGGCCGTTGCCTTCGAGGGCGTCGAGGAGGTGCATGGAAATGTCCTGGACGACGACGTCGTCGCGGCCGTTCTCCTTGGTGCCGTCGTCGATCATGATGTAGCAGAAGGGACACGCGGTCGCGATGCGTGACGCGCCGGTCTCGAGCAGCTCCTGGGAGCGCTCGGTGTTGACCTTCTTGCCGGTGTGCTCCTCCATCCACATGCGGGCCCCGCCCGCGCCGCAGCACATGCCCTTGTTGCCGCTGCGCGGCGCCTCGACGATCTCGATGCCCTTGAGCGAGCCGAGCACGCGGCGCGGGGCCATGTACACGTCGTTGTGGCGGCCCAGGTAGCACGAGTCGTGGTACACGACCCGCTCGGACAGCGACGCCTCGCCCATGTCGAGCTTGCCCTGGGCGATGAGCCACTCGAGGAACTGGCTGTGGTGCACGACCTCGTACTGACCACCCAGCTGCGGGTACTCGTTGGCGAGGGTGTTGAAGCAGTGCGGGCACTGGGTGACGATCTTCTTCACGCCCATCCCGTTGAGCGTTTCGACGTTCTGGGTGGCGAGCATCTGGAAGATGTACTCGTTGCCCGAACGCCGGGCCGGGTCGCCGGTGCACTTCTCCGACGGACCGAGGATGGCGAAGTCGATGCCCGCCCGGTGCAGCAGCTTGGCGGTGGCGACAGTGACCTTCTTGTTCTTGTCGTCGAAAGACCCGGCGCAGCCGACCCAGTAGAGGTACTCGTGCTCGAAGGCGGACGAGCCGTCGACGATCGGCACCTCCTCGGGGATGGCCTTGGCCCAGTCGGCCCGCTCGCCCTGGCTCATGCCCCAGGGGTTCTCCTGGTTCTCCATCGAGCGGTAGGCGTTCCCGAGCTCGGTGGGGAAGTCGGACTCCATGAGGGACAGGTAGCGCCGCATGTCGAGGATCTTGTCGAGGATCTCGATGTTGACCGGGCAGATCTCGTCGCACGCCTTGCACGTGGTGCAGGCCCAGATCTCCTCGGCGGTGATGCGCTCGAACACCGAGTCGCTGCTGACGGTGATCTCGGTGTCGATGCCGATCGGCGGTGACACCGCGCCACTTGCGTGGGTGAGCGACATCACGGTGCCGACCTTGAGCACGATCTCGCGCGGGTCGAGGGGCTTGCCCGTCGCGTGCGCGGGGCACACGCTCGTGCACCGCCCACACATGGTGCAGGCGTCGGTGTCGAGCAGCTGTTTCCACGTGAAGTCGGAGACGAGGTTGGCGCCGAAGCTCTCGAGGTCCGTCTCCATCAGGTTCGGCATGGGCTTCATGGCGCCCTTGGGCCGGTCGCGATCGCGCAGGTACATGTTCAGCGGCGAGGTGAACATGTGCCGCAGCATCGTCGTCGGGAGCAGGATGAGGAGCAGGGCGAAGCCGAAGAAGTGCACCGACCACAGCACCTGGTGCCACGCGGCCTGATGGCCCACCGTGTCGAACAGCGGCGCGAGGGCGTAGCCGACCACCGACCACTGCTCGAAGTCGGGCCGGCCCGACATGGCGATGCGCAGGGCCTCGATGAGGAAGCCGGTGATGCCGATCATCAAGAAGTTGAAGAGGATGACCGCGTGCTCTGGCCTGCTCTTGGTGCGGATGCGGTACGGCTTCTGCACGTACCGGCGCACGAGGGCCCACACCACGCCGGCCAGGAAGAGCACGCCCGCGACCTCGGCCACCAGTGCATGGGCCTGGTACACGCCGCCGTGGAGGAACTTGAGCGACTCCGGCATCTGGTGGTTGGTCTCGAGCACCACCGTCACCGCGAACAGCACCATGAAGGGGAAGTAGATGAGCGAGTGCATGAGCCCTGCCGCGCCGTCGCGGAACAGGGTCTGCATGAGCACGCCGGCCCGGTAGTCGTGCAGGCGACGACGGATGCGCTTGGGGGACACCTCGCGCCGGTCGGGCTGGCCCCGCTCCCAGTTCTCCACCCGCTGGGCGAAGAGGTAGCCGACCGCGATCCAGAGGCACGCGACGACCGTGTAGAAGACGATGTATAGCGGTCGGGGGACGTTGAAGAAGTCCTCGCGCCCGATGCCGGTCGGCTCGTGCTCGCCGACGATGACCGGGACGATCCCGGAGACGGCCACGATGACCGCGAACACGACGCCCAGCCCGAGGGCGATGTGACTGGGGCGGATGGTGGGGCGTCGGGGGCTGCTGCTCATGGTCTGAAGTTACCCCCGGGTAACTAGCGCGTCAGATCGACGAATCAGTTGCCAACCTCTTTGGCGTCCGCCTCCCGCAGGCGCGTGGCCATGCTCGAGAGCAGCTTGTGGGCGATCGTCGGCACCTCGTCGAGCACACCGCTGAACTCGCGCTGGCCGAGGACCAGGACCTCCATGTCGGTGTCGGCCTTGACCGTGGCGTTGCGGGGGCCCCGGTCGAGCAGGGCGAGCTCGCCGAAGTAGTCGCCCGGTCCGAGCGTCGCGACCTTGCGCCCGTTGCGCTGCACCGTGGCGGTGCCGTCGAGGATGAGGAAGAACTCGTGGCCGGTCTGACCTTCCTCCACGATGGTCTTGCCTGCGCCGACCTTGACCTCGTCCGACGCCCGGCCGATGGTCGTCAGCTCCTTCCGGGAGCAAGCCCGGAAGAGGCGCACCTGGGCCAAGTGATCGAGCTTGTTGTCCTTGCGTGCCATAGGCCGGAAACATAGCCCTGGCGCCGGAGGCGGCGCCTGGAATCTGGCCGATTTGTCGGACTGATCGAGCGCCACCGTTCACTGTGGCGAAACAGTTCGGCAATACGCGCTCCTTAGCGTGACCGCCGTGGACGTCGTCCTGGTTCGCTGGCCCCGTGAGGAGGCCCGCCGCCGCGAGCTGGCTGCCGAGGGGCTGCCCCGTCTCCTCCTCGTCGAATCACCGAGCCAGCTGCCCGAGGCGATGGACTGCCTCGAGGACTGGGTGCGCGTGCCGGTCGAGGACATCGAGGTTCGGGCCAGGGTGCGCTGCCTGGAGGTCCGCTCCAGCGCGCACCGCGAGTCCCAGCCCGTGCTCGACGAGCACGGCATGCTGCGCTTCGGTACCGACTGGGTGTCGCTCCCCCCCGTCGAGGCTCGCATCACCGGCGCCCTCGTCCGCCACCTCGGAGCCGTCGTGGGGCGGGACGACCTGGCCCAATCGGGCTGGCCCGACGGCGCGCCCGGACGCAACGCCCTCGACGTGCACGTGCTGCGCATCCGGCGGCGTGTCGCCCCGCTGGGGCTGGCCATCCGCACCGTGCGGTCCCGCGGCTACCTGCTGGAGGCCGACACATCCCATGCACGTCGCCACGGCGCGGAAACGACTGCTTCGTAGCGTCGGGAGATGGACGCGCTCTGGGTCGACAAGGGGGCCGGGCGTGCCGGTATCGGTGCCGAAACGCTGCGCCTGACGCCGTCGGAGCTGTCGGTACTCGCCGTGCTCGCCGACGCCGGCGGCAGGGTGGTCCCCAGGACCGAGCTGGCTCGGAGTGCGGGGCTGGTCGGCATGTCGGCCCGCCGATGTGAGGCGGCGCTCGTGGGTGTTCGCCACGCCCTCGGCCCCGACGTCGTCGTGAACGTGCGGGGCAGGGGCTGGCGGCTGGCGATGCCGGCGACGGCGTCCTGATGCCCGAGGGCTTCCTCCTCGACATCCTGCTCGTCCTCCTCGCCGCCAAGCTGGCCGCCGAGGGGGCGGAACGGATCGGTATCCCCCCGGTTGTGGCCGAGATCCTCGCGGGCATCGTCATCGGTCCGTCGGTGCTCGGCGTGGTCGACACGACCGAGGTGCTGCACGTGCTCGGCGAGCTGGGCGTCATCCTGCTCCTGCTCGAGGTCGGGATGCAGATGGACCTCGGTGAGCTCGGTGCCGTGGGCCGTGCCTCGTTGTCGGTGGCCCTCATCGGCGTGGCCGTTCCGTTCGCGGCTGGCGCCGGTGTGGCCGCGCTCTTCGGCTACGACGCGAGTACGTCGGTGTTCGTCGGTGCCGCGCTGACCGCGACCAGTGTGGGCATCACCGCGCGCGTCTTCGGCGACCTCCGGGCCCTCGCCACGGTGGAGGCACGCACGGTTCTCGGCGCGGCCGTCGCGGACGACGTGCTCGGCCTGGTCATCCTGACCGTCGTCGTGCGGGTGGTCTCGGGCGACGAAGTGTCGCCGGCCAGCGTGGCGCTCGTCGTCGCCGTCGCCATCGGGTTCCTCGCGGTGACGACGACGGTGGGCACCCGGGTGGCCCGGCCGCTGTTCCGACGGGTGCACCGCGGGGCCCGCTCGGCCGGCACTCTCGTCGCGGTCGCCCTCGCCTTCACCCTCGCCTTCGCCCAGCTGGCGAGCCTGGCCAAGCTGGCTCCCATCGTCGGCGCCTTCGTGGCCGGGCTGTGCCTGACACGCAGCGTGCAGGCCGACCGCATCCGCCGCGACCTGGCGCCGGTCGGCCACCTCTTCGTCCCAGTGTTCTTCCTGCAGATCGGCATCGATACCGACATCCGGCAGTTCGGCAGGCCGAGCGTGCTGGGACTGGCCGCCGCGCTGTTCGCCGTCGCCGCGCTCGGGAAGATGGTCGCCGCGGTCGGGTTGGGCCGGGCCCCGGGGAACCGCCTCCTCGTCGGCCTGGGCATGTTGCCGCGGGGCGAGGTCGGCCTCATCTTCGCGGGCATCGGTCTGCGCGAAGGCGTGCTCGGCGGCGATCTCTACGCCGCACTGCTGCTGGTCGTGCTCGGGACGACCCTGGTCACGCCGCCCCTCCTGCGGTGGCGGCTGCAGGCCGTCCGCGCCGCCGGCCGGCCGGTCGCTGTCAGCGGTCCGGCCCCGCCCGGCGGGTGGCTGCGCGTCAGCGACGGCATCGTCGACCTCGTCGCCGAACCCCCGGCTCACCAGGCCCTGCACCTCGCGCTCGAGGCCGCCGGCCACGCGAGCGAGGCACGCCCCGGCGAGACCCTGCTCGAGTGGTTCGGTGGGCTGGCGCCCGGCCCGTTGCGTTGGGACAAGGCGGCGACCGCCCAGCTCTTCGCCGTCCTGCGCACCGGCAACGCGCGGTCGTGGCGGCTGCTCGAGGCGACCGGCGTCCTCGACCGCGCCCTTCCGGAGCTCGCAGAGGTGTTCGAGCGCCGGCAGCGCGACCCGTTCGAGCTCGACCCGATGGGCGCCCTGCGCTGGCGGCTGGTCGACGAGCTCCACGATGTCCTCCGGTCCGACCCGCGGGCCCGCGAGGTGCACGAGCGACTCACGCACCCGGACTGGGTCCTGCTCGCTGCCCTGGTCGCCGACGGCGCCGGCGACGAAGGCGCGGTGCCGCTCGCCCGTCAGCTCGTGAAGCGCCTGGACCTGGGCGCCGCCGCGGAGCAGGAGGTGGCGCTCCTCGTTGGCGAGACGCGCTTGCTGGTCGCGGCCGCCTCCCGGCCCGACGGCCTCACCGAGGACGCGGTGCTGCCCCTCGCCGCCCACCTCGGCCGCCGGGAGCGGGCCGACGCGATGTACGTCCTCACCGTCGCCGTCAACGGCGTCGACCCGTGGACCCGGCAACGCATCGACGCGCTGCACTCGCTGCTGGGCCGGGTGCTGGACCGGCCGGGACCGGCGCTGCTCGAGCAGCGCAGGGCGGCGGCGACGCGCATGGCGGCCCGCCCGTCGGTCGCCGAGCGGGCGGGCCTCGCACCGCCCAGCCTGGTGCTGGCCCAAGGACCGGCGGTCCTCGTGCGTCAGGCCGAGCTGCTCGAGCCGCTGCCCGTAGGTGACGCCATTCGGGTCGCAGTGGTTTCCGAGGCCGGCGGCCTGCGCGTCGAGGTCGCGGGTCGCGACCGTCCGGGGCTGCTCGCGGCGGTCACGGCGGCGCTCGCCGAGGCGGGGGCCGACGTGGTCGACGCCGTCGCCGGGACGTGGCCCGACCGCGGCGTCGTGGAGTCCTTCGTCGTACGGGACAGCCACCGGCTCGACGCGCGCTGGTTGGAAGCGGCGATCGGACGCGCTCTCGCCGCGCCGCCGGGGTCACCCCCCGTGCCCGATGCCGTGTGCACCTTCGACGACGAGGGGTCGCCCTGGTACACGCTCTGCACCGTCGAGGCCCCTGACCGGCCCGGCCTGCTCCATTCGCTCGCCTCCGCGTGCCGCGAAGCGGGCGCCGACATCCATGCGGCCCGCATCGCCACCGAGGGATCGCGAGCCGTCGACCGCTTCGATCTCACCGACCGCCAGGGGCGCAAGCTCGGCGCCGACGCCCAGGCCGTCCTGCGGGCATCGGTGGCGTCCGGTGTGGCCCCTCCGCCCCACCGGATGTGGCCGCACAAACTTGGCATCGGCCGGAAACACGTCGGCAAGAGTCGGGAAACAGGCCTTCCGTACGGTCTCCCGGAAAGCGTTCCCGAGACGTAGGAGGGGCTGTGCCCAAGAGACGATTGTGGGGAGCCGGTGCTGCTGCCGTGCTCACCACCCTGTTCGTGTTGGCGACGCCAGGCGTCGCCGGCGCGCAAGACGCCAGCGAGGCGGTGACGACGCTCGGCCAGCAGGTGAACCTGCTCTGGATCGTCATCGGCGCCATCCTGGTGGTGTTCATGCAGGCCGGCTTCGCGCTGGTCGAGACCGGCTTCTGCCGGGCCAAGCACGCGGCCCACGTGGTGAGCACCAACTTCGCCATCTTCGGCCTCGGCTTCGTGGCGTTCTTCCTGGTGGGGTACGCCTTCATGTTCGGTGGCTACTCCTACGTCCTCGAAGGGGCGGACTTCGGGTACACCAGGGCCATCGGCGAGCCGCTCATCAAGGTCGGCGACTGGGTCTTCCTGTGGAAGGGCGGCTTCGCGCTCGCCGACATCGGCAAGGCGGGTGGCGCCGCGGTGCTGGGCTTCTTCTTCTACATGGTGGCGTTCATGGACACGGTGGCGACCATTCCCACCGGCTCCATGGCCGAACGGTGGAAGTGGAAGTCCTTCGTCGGCTGGGGCCTCTTCTGTGGCGCCATCTACTACCCGCTCTTCGGGGCGTGGACCTGGGGTGGCGGCTGGCTGAGCCAGCTCGGCAACAACGTCGACCTCGGCCTCGGCTACGTCGACTTCGCGGGCTCGGGTGTGGTGCACGCCATGGGCGGCATGGCCGCGCTGAGCGGCGCACTGATCCTCGGCCCCCGCATCGGCAAGTACGGCGCCGACGGCAAGCCCAAGACGCTGCCCGGGCACCACATCCCCATGGCGATGCTGGGTGTGTTCATCCTGCTGTTCGGCTGGTTCGGGTTCAACGCGGCATCGACCCTCGCCGCAACGGACATCCAGTTCGCCACCGTGGCGACGAACACCGCCATCGCCGGCGCCTTCGGCGCCACGATGGGCATGTTCTGGATCATGATGCGGGCGGGCAAGCCCGATCCCGGCATGATGGCCAACGGCATGCTGGCCGGGCTGGTCGCGATCACCGCTCCGTGCGCCTTCGTCGATCCGTGGGCGGCGGCCGTGATCGGGATCATCGCTTCGGTCATCGTGATCGAAGCGATCGGGTTCATCGAGCGCCGGGGCATCGACGACCCGGTCGGCGCCATCTCGGTGCACGGCATCGGCGGTCTGTTCGGCGTCCTGTGCGTCGGCATCTTCAGCAACGGCAGCTACGGGGCAGGCTGGAACCTGACCGAGGGCGTCGAGGGTGGCGTCACCGGCATCCTCTACGGCGGCAGCGGCGCCGAGCAGCTGCTCGTCCAGGCCATCGCCGCGGTCACGATCATCGTGGTCGGCTTCGGGTTCTCCTTCCTCTTCTGGAAGCTCCAGAACGCGATCATGAAGGGCGGCATCCGTCCGAGCGCCGAGGACGAGATGATGGGCCTCGACCTGCCGGAGATGGGCGCCCTGGCCTATCCCGAGTTCACCGAGCTCCCCGCCGACATGGGCGGCGAGAAGGGCCACGTGCCCGAGCACGCCGGCACCGGCTCGACAATGAGCTAGCGCCACCGCAGTACTGCAGTTCTCGAGGAAATGGCGTACCGAATCGGTACGCCATTTCCTCGAGACGCGTTCAGCCCGCCTGCTTGGCGACAGCCTCGGCGCCGGCGACGGCCGCGGCCTCGTCGAGATAGCGGGCGGCCAGCTTCGTGCACGGGTCGGCATCGTCGAGCTCGTACAGGAGGGGGATCCCGGTGGGGATGTTGAGCTCGGCGATGTCGTCGTCGGAGATGCGGTCCAGGTGCTTGACGAGGGCGCGCAGCGAGTTGCCGTGGGCCGAGACGATCACTCGCTTCCCGGCCAGCAGGTCGGTCGCGATGGCGTCGTGCCAGTAGGGCAGCATGCGCTCGACCACATCCTTCAGGCACTCGGAGGATGGCAGCTGGTCGGGGGGGACGTCGCGGTAGCGGGGGTCGTGGCGGGGGTGGCCGGGGTCGTCAGAGGAGAGGGGGGGCGGCGGCGTGGCGTAGCCCCGGCGCCAGGCGTGGAGCTGGGTGTCGCCGTGCTCCTCCCGCACCTCTTTCTTGTTCTTGCCCTGGAGCGCCCCGTAGTGGCGCTCGTTCAGGCGCCAGTGCCGGCGCACCGGCAGCCAGAGGGCGTCCATCTCCCGCAGGGCCAGCTCGAGGGTGCGGATGGCCCGCTTCTGCAGGGACGTGTAGGCCACGTCGAAGCCGAGGCCGGCCTCGACCAGCAGCTGGCCCGCCCGTCGGGCCTCGGCTTCGCCCTGCTCGGAGAGATCCACGTCGACCCAGCCGGTGAAGAGGTTGTCCCGGTTCCACGTGCTCTGGCCGTGCCTGAGCAGCACGAGTGCACCCATGTCCTGACCCTAGTGACCCGAACCTGACAGGAATAGACTCAACTTTGCTACGGTTCTCACCCTTAGCAATCGCACCTATCAGATCTAGGAAAGGCAGTTTCTTCCATGCCTAAGGCCGTCGGCATCGACCTCGGGACCACGAACTCCGTCGTGAGCGTCCTCGAGGCGGGCGAGCCCACCGTCATCCCCAACGCCGAGGGCGGCCGGACCACTCCGTCCGTCGTCGCCTTCTCCAAGTCCGGCGAGATCCTCGTCGGCGAGGTCGCCAAGCGGCAGGCCATCACCAACCCCGACCGCACCATCCGCTCGGTCAAGCGCCACATGGGCGAGACCGGCTGGTCGGTCGACATCGATGGCAAGAAGTACACGCCTCAGGAGATCAGCGCCCGCATCCTGCAGAAGCTCAAGCGCGACGCCGAGGCCTATCTGGGCGACACCGTCACCCAGGCCGTGGTCACCGTCCCTGCCTACTTCGACGACGCCCAGCGCACCGCCACCAAGGAGGCGGGCCAGATCGCGGGCCTCGAGGTGCTCCGCATCATCAACGAGCCCACCGCGGCGGCGCTGGCCTATGGCCTCGACAAGGAGGGCGCGGACCAGACCATCCTCGTCTTCGACCTCGGCGGCGGCACCTTCGACGTGTCGGTGCTCGAGATCGGCGAGGGCGTCTTCGAGGTCAAGTCCACCCACGGCAACACCCAGCTGGGCGGCGACGACTGGGATCAGCGCGTCATCGACTGGCTGGTCACCGAGTTCAAGAACAAGGAAGGTGTCGACCTCGGCGCCGACAAGATGGCCCTGCAGCGCCTCAAGGAGGCGGCGGAGAAGGCCAAGATCGAGCTGTCGGCCGTGCAGGAGACCACCGTCAACCTGCCCTTCATCACCGCCACCAGCGACGGCCCGAAGCACCTCGACGAGAAGCTCACCCGGGCCAAGTTCCAGGAGCTCACCGCCGATCTGGTGGACGCGTGCAAGGTCCCGTTCGAGCAGGCCATCAAGGACGCGGGGCTCACCAAGTCCGACCTGGACCACGTCATCCTCGTGGGCGGGTCCACCCGGATGCCCGCCATCCAGGACCTCGTGCATCAGATCACGGGCAAGGAGGCCCACAAGGGCGTCAACCCCGACGAGGTCGTGGCCATCGGCGCCGCCGTGCAGGCCGGCGTCCTCAAGGGCGAGGTCAAGGACGTCCTGCTGCTCGACGTCACGCCCCTCAGCCTCGGCATCGAGACCAAGGGCGGCATCATGACCCGCCTCATCGAGCGCAACACCACCATCCCCACCCGCCGCACCGAGGTCTTCACGACCGCCGACGACATGCAGCCGTCGGTGGAGATCCACGTGCTCCAGGGCGAGCGGGAGATGGCGATGTACAACAAGACGCTCGGCAAGTTCCAGCTCGTCGACCTGCCCCCGGCGCCCCGCGGCGTGCCTCAGATCGAGGTCACCTTCGACATCGACGCCAACGGCATCGTGCACGTGTCGGCCAAGGACCGGGCCACCAACAAGGAGCAGTCGATGACCATCACCGGTCAGTCCTCGCTCAACAAGGACACGATCGATCAGATGGTCCGCGACGCCGAGGCCCACGCCGAGGACGACCGCAAGCGCAAGGAAGAGGCCGAGGTCCGCAACAACGCCGACACGCTCGTGTACCAGACCGAGAAGCTGCTGCGTGAGCAGGGCGAGCAGATGGGCGACGAGAAGACAAAGGTCGAGGGCGACCTGCAGCACCTCAAGGACGCCCTGGGCGACAGCGACGTCGACGCCATCAAGCGCGCCACCGAGTCACTCGGCACCACCCTGCAGTCCGTGAGCCAGCGGCTGTACGAGCAGGCCAGCGCGTCCGGTGCCGGCACCGCGGCCGGTGCCGACGCCACAGGTCAGCCCGCGGACGACGACGTGGTCGACGCCGAGATCGTCGACGAGGGCGAACAGTCAGCGTGAGCGAGACACCCACCGAGGACACCTCGGTGCAGGCTCCCCCCCCTGCGCCAGAGGAAGGCGCGGCC
>JBEEFQ010000310.1:0-3788 GCA_041166245.1 Actinomycetota bacterium
CGACCAACGTCCTGCACTGGATCAACGCCTACGAGGACGGCGACACCGTCGTGCTCGAGGGCTTTCACCAGGGCTGCCCGGACCCCCGCCGGCCCGACGACGACCGCTGGACGGTCACCAACCGCTACCTGGACGCCAACCAGCTGCAGACGCGGCCCCACCGGTGGCGGTTCGAACTGCGGACGGGTCTGACGACGGAGGAGTTCATCGACGACGAGTTCCTCGAGTTCGGGATGATCAACAGCGCCCACGCCGGCCGGCCGTACCGCTACACCTACGCGATGACGGCCGAGCCGGGCTGGTTTCTGTTCAACGGCCTGACCCGGCTGGACGTGCAGACGGGCCGGAAGGATGCCTACCGCTTCCCCAAGGGCGTGTTCGCGTCCGAGTCGCCGATGGCGCCCCGGGACGGCGGCACGGGGGAGGACGACGGCTACGTGGTCACGTTCGTGACCGACATGAACGCGGACGCCTCGGAGTGCCAGGTGTTCCGGGCCCAGGACGTCGCGGCCGGGCCGATCGCGCGGGTGCTGCTGCCCGAGCGCATCGCCTCGGGAACCCACACGGTGTGGGCGCCCGAGGCATCACTCTGAGTGTGCGCCAGTGCACACTGGCAGAACGCCTGTTCGCCAATAATGGTGGTGGGAGGAGAGCCGAACCGAAAGGACAGGTTTTCCACGATGACCACCACCACCCAGCCCTACACCGACACCGTTGTCGGCTTCGCCTACATGGTGCGCAAGCACGCCGATTCGAGCTACGAACTGCTCGAGCGCAAGGTCGACGGCGAGCTCGTGTCGATGGGCACCTACGACAGCCCGGGGATCGTCATGAACGTCCTCGACACGCTCGACGAGTCCTAGGCCAGTGACGCCTGAACGGCGTCGATGAGCGGCACAGACCGCTTGTCGGCGCCGCCGCCCGGGGCCATCTGGTTGACGGTGTACCCGAAGGTGAAGTTCTGTGGCTTGTGGGCGAACCCCACCGAGCCGCCCAGGCCGTAGTGCCCGAACGACCCCGGCCCGGCCATCGGCCTGAACGGCGACGGCAGCTGGAAGCCCAGCGCGAACGCCGACTCGAAGCCGAGCACCGGGTCCACGCCGCGCGCGTGCTCCTCTGTCGCCCACAGCACCGCCTCATCGCCGAGCAGGCGGACGCCGTCGACCTCGCCGATGACCGCCGCGTACATGCGCGCCAGCGCGTGCGCCGTGCCCATCCCGTTGCCGGCGGGGAGCTCGGCGACCCACAGCCGCCGCTCGTTGAGCATCCCGAGCAGGCCCGAGGGCATGAGGAACGCCTTGAAGGCGAGCCCGTCCGGATCCAGCAGGCGCTGGGTGAACTCGTCCGGATCGCCGCCGGCTGGGATGAGCGGGGCGACGCGGCCGTGCTCGGACTCGGGCAGCCCGATGTACAGGTCGAGGCCGAGCGGTGCGGCGACCTCGGCGGCGAACGCCGCGCCCGGCGACGTGCCGGTGATGCGCCGGACGACCTCGCCGACCAGCCAGCCGTAAGTGATGGCGTGGTAGCCGTGCTGGGTTCCGGGCGGCCAGACGGGCGTCTCGGCGCCGGCCGCCTGGGCGGCGACGTCCCAGCCGGCGATGTCCTCGATCGACAGCGTGCGGTTGATGACCGGCAGGCCGGCCTGGTGACTCAGCAGCCAGCGGACCTTGACGCCGCGGGTGGCGAATTCCGGCCAGTAGTCGGTGACGGGCGCGTCGAGGTCGAGCTCGCCGCGCTCCACCAGGCGATGGGCGACGATCGCCAGGGCGCCCTTCGTGGCCGAGGCGACCATCTGCAGGGTCCGGCCGGTGTAGGGGTCAGCGCCGCCTGGGGTGGTCGTGCCGCCCCACAGGTCGACGACCGGGCGGCCGTCGAGGTAGACGCAGCACGCCGCGCCGACCTCGCCGCGCGTGGCGAAGTTCTCCGCGAAGACGTCACGGACACCCTCAAAACCCGGATCAACGGTGCCGCCGATCTCCATCGGCAGATCGTACGCTGAAAGCATGATCAGCCGGTATCCCGTCCCCGCCCTCGAGGACGCGCCGCCCGACCTCCGGGCCTACGTCGACGACATCGCCGCGAAGACCGGTTTCGTCCCCAACGTCTTCCTCGCCCTCCTGCACCGCCCCGACGAGTGCCGCGCCTTCATCGCCTACTACGCAGCGGTCATGGACCGCGACAGCGGCCTGACGAAGGCCGAGCGCGAGATGATCGTCGTCGTCACCAGCGCGGCCTGGGACTGCCCGTACTGCGTCGTCTCGCACAGCGCGATCCTGCGCCTGCGCACCAAGGACCCGCTGCTCGCCGACTACCTGGCCACCAACTACCGCGCCGCGGACGTCAGCCCGCGCCAGCGGGCGATGCTCGACTACGCGCTGAAGGTGTCGGTGCGCCCGCAGGAGATCGAGGAGGCCGATCGCGAGGGGCTGCGCGGGCACGGGTTCACGGACGACGACATCTGGGACATCGGCTCGGTGGCGGCGCTCTTCGCGCTGTCGAACCGGCTCGCCCACGCCGGCGACATCCGTCCCAACCCCGAGTTCCACACGCTCGGTCGATGAGCGACATCTTCGAACAGCTCTACGAGCGCGCGGAGGGGGACGCGGCGAGGATCCCGTGGGGCCATCTCGCCCCGCGGCCCGTCGTGCTGTGGTGGCTCGACCAGCAGCCCGAACCCGCCCCTGGCACCCGCGCGATCGTCATCGCCTGCGGCCTCGGTGACGACGCCGAGGAACTCGCCCGCCGCGGCTACGACGTCACCGCGTTCGACGTCGTCCCGCGGGCGATCGCGTGGGCGCGCGAGCGATTCCCGGATTCGGCCGTCGACTACCAGGTCGCCGATGTCTTCGCGCTGCCGGCGGCGTGGCGCGGGGCGTTCGACCTCGCCGTCGAGGTGCAGACGATCCAGTCGCTCGCGATCGCGCGCCGCCGCGAGGCGATCGCGGCGATCGCGTCGACGCTGGCGCCCGGGGGCCGCGTGCTCGTGCGGGCCCACGAGCGCCCGGAGGGGGAGACGCCCGACGGCCCGCCGTGGCCGTTGACACGGTCAGAGCTGCGCATCTTCACCGAACTCGGCCTCGAGGAGACGGAGTTCGGCGAGTTCGGCGACGCGATGCACGCGGTCTATCGGGCCGCTTGACGGCGCGCTGCCCGTTGCGCGCGCCGGCACGCCTTGCGGTACCGGGCCTTGGCGGCGGTCCTCGGCGCGGCGCGCCGGAACTTGAGGCACGATCGCGGCCGGTGCTTTGTGGGGGCCGAGACGGTCTCCCGGATCGTCGGCGGGCTCACGGGTAGCGCGAACACCCCCGGCGCCGCCGGGCTGGACGCAGGCGCGGGCGCGGTCGTGGCCGGCGTCGATGTGGTGGGCGCGCCCGTGGGCGTTCCCGCGGTCGGCGCACTCGTCGGCGTGCCGGAGGTCGGCGCGCTCGTGGGCACCGGCTCCTCGGTGGCCTCGGGCGAGGGCTCGGTGGGCGCGACGGTCGGCCCCACGGTGGGCGCGACGGTCGGCCCGACCGTGGGCGTGACGGTCGGCCCAACTGTGGGCTCCGCGGTGGGCTGCACTGTGGGCTCGACGGTGGGCTGCACTGTGGGCTCGACGGTGGGCTGCACTGTGGGCTCGACGGTGGGCTGCACGGTGGGCTCGACGGTGGGCTGCACTGTGGGCTCGACGGTGGGCTCCGAGGTCGGCTCCACCGTGGGCTCGACGGTTGGCTCCGCCGTGGGCTGCACGGTCGGCTCCGCCGTGGGTTCCACGGTCGGTTGCACCGTGGGTTCGACGGTCGGCTCCA
>JBEEFQ010000311.1:0-18469 GCA_041166245.1 Actinomycetota bacterium
GATTCACCTTCGACGAGGTCGAGGACCTGCGGCTCGCGATCGACGAGCTCTGTTACGCGCTGATCGGCAGCAAGGGGCGCACGGGAACGGTGGACCTGCGCTACGTCGTGCTCGGTGAGGCCCTCGAAGTCGAAGGGGTGGGGAACTTCGAGGAGACGGTCGCGGACATCACGCTCTCAGAGCTGTCCGAGCGGATCCTCACCGCCCTGGTGGACGAGCACGACCTGGCCCCCACTGACGGCCATCCGCGCTTCCGCCTGCTGAAGCGCCGCAGCGGGAGCTGAGGGTGTCCGACGCCCCGGACCGCGACGAGCTTCGGCGCAAGTTCGCCGAGTTCGCGACGAGCCGTGACACCGGTCTGCGCGATCAGCTGATCGAGGCCCACCTCGGGCTGGCCGAGTACCTGGCCCGCCGCTTCTCCAACCGGGGCGAACCCATGGATGACCTCGTGCAGGTGGCGTCGGTCGGGCTGGTGAAGGCGGTGGACCGCTTCGACCCCGAGCGGGCCGTCGAGTTCTCGACCTACGCCACCCACACCATCGTCGGCGAGCTCAATCGCCACTTCCGCGACAGGGGCTGGGCGGTGCGTGCCCCTCGCCGCATGCAGGAGCTGTACCTGCGCCTCGGCAAGCTCGTCTCGACCATGAGCCAGGAGATGGGGCGCTCACCGACCATCCCCGAGCTGGCCGGCGAGGCCCAGGTGTCGGAGGAAGAGGTGCTCGAGGCGCTGGAAGCGGGCCAGGCGTACCGGTTCACGTCGCTCGACGCACCGTCGCCAGGCGACGAGGACAGCGAGAGCCTGTCCGCCCACCTGGGCGAAGAGGACACCGAGTTGCAGGGAGCCGAGCACCGCGCCGCCCTGTCACCGCTCATCGCCAAGCTCCCACCGCGCGAGCAGACGATCCTGCACCTGCGCTTCTTCGAGGGACTGACCCAGTCGGAGATCGCCGCCCAGCTCGGCATCAGCCAGATGCACGTGTCGCGACTGCTGGCCCGAAGCCTTGCGCAGCTGCGAGGCGCATCGGACGACGAGTAGGGGCTGGAGCGTGCGGCTCCTGCTCATCGTCAACGCATCCGCGTCAGCGGTGACGGAGCGAGCGCGCGTCGTCATCCAGAAGGCCCTGTCGGCCGACCACCAGGTGGAGACCGCGACCACCTCGCGACGCGGGCACGCCACCCGGCTCGCACAGGGAGCGGCTGCTGAGAGGATCGACGCGGTCGTGGTCCTGGGGGGCGACGGCACCCTCAACGAAGCGGCCAACGGCCTGGCCGGGTCGACGACCGCGCTCGGCGTGCTGCCCGGCGGCTCGACCAACGTGTTCGCCCGCACAATCGGCATGACCAACGACCCCATCGAGGCCACGGGCGAGCTGCTGGCCGCCATGGCGCGCGGGTCGCGCCGGCGCATCGGGCTCGGCATGGTCAACGGCCGCTACTTCCTCTTCCACGTGGGTGTCGGTTTCGACGCCGCCGTCGTGCAGCAGGTCGAGAAGCGCTCGGCGCTCAAGCGCTACGCGGGCCACCCCCTCTTCGCGTGGTCCGCCGTCGTGACGTGGATGCGCTACTACGACCGCAAGCGGCCTCGGTTCGCGGTGCGCTTCGAGGACGGCTCGGTCGTCGACGACGGCGTCTTCGCCATCGTCCTCAAGACCAACCCCTACACGTTCGTGGGCAACCGGCCGTTCAACGTTGCCCCCGAAGCCAACCTCGACTCGGCCTTGTCCATGGTCACGTTCCGCGATCTCGCCTTCGTGCGCATCGTCGGCGCGGCCGCGTCGGCCCTGGGCTCGGGCCGGCGTCTGCGCCGCGACCGCTGCATCGACCGCCGCCGCGACGTGACGGCCATGACCGTCACCGGCCACGGCCCGTTCCCCTACCAGATCGATGGCGACTACCTCGGGGAGATCGAGTCCCTCGAGTTCCGCCACCAACCCGACTGCCTGGACGTCTATCTCCCCTGAGCAACCACGAACTCGGCCGTAGAACGCGCCGGATTCCGGCGCGATTTACGGCCCGGTTCGCAAGGCGGCCACGGCGAGACTCGGGAGGTTGGTGATGATGGCGTCGACCCCCATGGCCGCGAGCTCCTGCATGCGGGCCGGGTCGTCGACCGTCCAGGTGGTGAGCTGCAGGCCTGCGGCGTGGGCCGCGTCGACCAGGTCCTGCGTCACCGCCGACTCGTGGGGGTGCAGCGCCGAGTGGCCGCGCTCGACGGCCGTGGCCACGGCCGCCTGCTGGTCGAAGCCGGCGAGCGTGAGCCAGCCCGTGCGGACGGCCGGTGCCGCGGCCCGCACCGCGTCGATCGTGGCGAGGGTGAAGGCGGAGACAACGATGAGGTCCCCCACGGGCGCCACCGCGCCGGCGACCTCGCGTGCGAGGGCCTCCTCGGGATCCCAGCCCGGTTCGTGGGGCAGGTTCTTGATCTCGACGTTGATGATCATCCCGGCACAGGCCGCCAACGCATCACCCAGCGTGGGCACGCCGGCACCCGCTGGATCCGGCAGCGGGTCGTGGCTGAGGAGCAGGCCGCGGCGGACGTCGAGCTCGACCCCGTCGGCCCCCGCTGCTCGGGCCGCGAGGAACGATTCGATCGTGTTCTCAGGGGCCTCGCGAGGTGAACCGCGATGCCCCAAAATCGTGACAAATGCCACCTTCACCTGCGCTTTTCTGTGCTTGCAACTGTGAGCAGCAGGACATAGATTACTGAGTACCGAACATTTGCAAGCAAGACCGCTACAACCCCTTGGCGGTCTTGTGAAGATTTTCACGAGCACTCGTCTGGAGGGCGCCTCGTGGCCCTGACATGGAGCCGATCAATTGACTGGGACGCGGAGGACTGGCGTGATCACGCTGCCTGCCGTGACACCGAACCCGACCTCTTCTTCCCGGTAGGGACGACGGGCCCGGCTCTCGAGCAGATCGAAGCGGCCAAGGCCGTCTGCCGCATGTGCGACTCGCAGGTCCCGTGCCTCGAGTTCGCCCTCGCGACCAACCAGGAGTCGGGCGTCTGGGGCGCCACCTCCGAAGAGGAGCGCCGCAAGCTCCGCAAGGCCTGGCTCGCGCGCCAGCGCCGCGCTTCCTGACCAGATTCTGTAGACCCCCCCCGAGAGAACCTTCCTCGCAAGAGGCGGGTTCTCTCGCGTGTGGAGTGAGCTCCTAGCTGCGGTTGAGCGGGATGAAGACCTCGATCTGGGTTCCGTTGTCGGAGCGCATGTCGATGGTGCCCCGCAGCTGGCTGCCGATCATCTCCCGCACGATGGACAGGCCGAGGCTGGAGGTCGTGCTGATGTCGAAGTCGGCGGGCAGGCCGATGCCGTCGTCGCACACCCGCACCCACAGCTCGTCGGTCTCGTTGCGCAGCTCGACCTCGACGGTGCCCGAGGTCCGCTCGGCGAAGGCGTGCTCGGCCGCGTTCTGCAACAGCTCGGTGAGCACCACCGCCAGCGGCGTGGCCACGCCGGCGGGCAGCTCGCCGGCCCGGCCCGTCACCTTGAAATCCACCTGGCGGCCGAGGGCCCCCTCCTCCGCCATGCGCACGAGGGGCCGCACGATCTGGTCGAACGGCACCTCCTCCCCCCGCTCCTGGCTGAGGATCTCGTGCACGAGGGCGATGGAGCGGATGCGCCGCTCGGCCTCGGCCAGGGCAACCCGCCCCGGGCCCCGCTCCACTCGGCGTGCCTGCAACCGCAGCAGTGAGGAGATCGTCTGCAGGTTGTTCTTCACTCGGTGGTGCACCTCGCGGATCGCCGCGTCCTTGGAGAGCAGCAGCCGGTCCCGGCGACGGATCTCGGTGACGTCACGCAGCAGCACCACACCGCCGCTGATCTCACCTCGTTCGAGGAACGGGATGCACCGCAACAGCACGATGATGCCGTTGCGGCGCTCCAGCTCCTCGGTGGCGGGCGCGCCGCTGCCGAGGGCAGTGCGCACCACGACGTCGTCGATGCCCGCCTCCTCCAGCTGCAGGCCGGTGACGTTGACGTCGACGCCCATGCGATGCAGGGCGTTGACGGCGTTGGGCGACGCGTAGTCCACCCTGCCCGCCTGGTCGAGGAGCAGCAGACCGTCGGAGACGCGCGGCGCCTCCTCGATCTCGGCGTCCTCGCTGCCGAAGGGGAAGTCGCCGCTCGCCACCATCAACGCGAAGCGCTCGAACACCTGGACGTAGACCCGCTCGAGCTCCCCCGGCCGCCGGCCGACCGTCAGCGCGGCTTCGCGCGTCATGACGGCGACGACCTCGCCGCCGTAGCGGATCGGGAAGCTCTGTACCCGTGCCCGTTCGCCGTGGGCGGCGACGGCGATCTCCCCCTCCGTGATCTCGCCCAATCGCCAGGCGCGGGCCACCAGCGAGCGCTCCACCTCGTCGACCAGCCGTCCCACCATGTCCTCGCGGTGCAGGGTCTGACCCGTCGAGGGCCGCACCTGGCCCAGCACGACGAAGCGGCCGCTGGCCTCGACGTCGGGCGCGAAGAGGAGGAGGTCGGAGAAGGACAGGTCGGCCAGCAACCCCCACGACGCGATCAGGCGCTGCAGGTGATCGACGGCCGGCCCACTCAGCGTGGTGTGGCCTTCGGCCAGCTCCTGCAGGGTCGCCACGGAGTCAGGCCCTGCGGATCAGGGTGACGCCGTCGCGCACCGTGAGCTGCACGCACACCACCCGGTCGTCGCGGACGACGTGGTCGTTGAAGGCGCGGATGGCGACCGTGTCCGGTGACGTGTCGCTCTCGTCGAGCACCTGGCCGCCCCACATGGTGTTGTCGACGGCGATGAGGCCGCGGTCGGCGAGCTTGGGGAGCACCGCCTCGTAGTAGTTGAGGTAGTTGGTCTTGTCGGCGTCGATGAAGACCAGGTCGATGGGCCCGTCAACGGTAGCGAGGGTTTCGAGGGCTGGACCCTCGCGCACGTCGATGCGGTCCTCGTAGGGCGACGCGGCGATGAAGCGGCGAGCGATGGCGAGGGTCTCGGGATTGACGTCGCACGTGACGACGCGGCCGCCGTCGGCCAGCCCGCCCGCCATGGCGATGGCCGAGTTGCCGGTGAACGTGCCGATGTCGACGGCGAGTCGGGCCCGGGTGACCCACGCCAGCGTCTCCAGCAGACGGCCCTCGACAGGACCGCTGAGCATCCCCGCGCCCGGCATCCGCATCGTCTCTTCGTGCAGCGCCTTCATGGCGTCGGGCACCGCGGTGGTGTGGGCCTCGACGTACTCCTCGATCCCCGGCGGCAGCTCGATCGGCATCGGCGTCAGCTCCAGATCTTCTCGCCCAGCCGGAGCAGGCCGGGCAGGTCGTAGATGTCGGTCTCGAAGTAGGGCACGGTGGCGACGACCTCGGGCGTCACCGCCAGCTCCTGGCGCTGCTCGGCCTCGCGCTGAGCAACGACCTGGAAGCGCAGGAAGTTGTCGGCCACCTCCTCGAGCACACGCGCGACCTGGGCGGGCGGGCCGACGAGGGGCTCGAGCCGCTTGGCCAGGTCCTCGTTGCGCACCGACATCAGCCCGGCGATGTCGGCCGCCTCCTCGTCGAGCAAGTACGGAGGCAGCACCTTGTTGAGCACGACCGCGCCCAGGTGGAAGTCCATCTCCTGCAACACCTTCATGAAGAACTCAGCCTCGTGCAGCGGGGCCGCCTCCAGCGTGCTCACCACGATGAAGGTGGTGCGCCGGTCGTGCAGGAGGCGGGTGACGGCCCGCGCCCGCTCGACGAAACCGTCGTACATGGTCTGGAACAGCAGGAAGAACTCGGAGATGTCCTCGAGGAACTTGGTGCCGAGGATGCGGTCGGCCACGGTGTAGAAGGGCTTGGACGCCAGGTTCACCAGCCGGTTGCGGGACGGGGCGGTGAGCAGGCGCAGGAACCGGCTCGAGAAGAAGTCGGCCATGCGGTCGGGCGCCTCGAGGAAGTCGATGGCGTTCCTCGTCGGGGGCGTGTCGACGACGATGAGGTCGTACTTGCCCTCGCAGTGGATCTCGTAGAGCCGCTCCATGGCGATGTACTCGTGGCTCTGCACGAAGCGACCCGACACGTTCTGGTACAGGGGGTTGTCGAGGATCTTCTGCGCGGTCCGCTTGTCCGGGGCGTGACGCTGCACCAGATTGTCCCACGACTGCTTCGTGTCGAGCATGGCGGCCCACAACTCACCGCGGGGCGTGACGCCGGCGTCGGCGAACGCCTCCATGGGCACCTGGGTCTCGGTGTTGCCGAAGCCTTCGAGGCCGAGGGCGTTGGCCAGACGCTTTGCGGGGTCGACGGTGAGCACCAGCACCTTGCCGCCCTGACGCGTCGCCGCCATCGCCGCGGCCGCCGCCGCGGTCGTCGTTTTGCCCACGCCGCCCGAGCCGCACGAGATGGCGATCTCCTTGGCCGCCAGCAGGTGCTCGAGCGAGCCCGCCCGTTGGTGATCGGAGGCGCGCCGCTTCTGCATCAGAACCCCAGCTCGGCCGACAGGGCGTCGGCGATCTGACGGGTCGAGCGCAGCCCGTGGGACCGCACGAACAGGTACGGCACGTAGAGCATGGGCATGTCGTTGGGCAGACCAGCGCGCAGGCGCTCGAGGTGGCCGGCGCGTGTCCGCCGCAGCGTGACCGCCAGCTCGGCTGCGTCCAGGACGGGCTCGACGGGCCCGCCGACGGCGGCGACGAGGGCGTGCACGGGCTCGGGCTCCCGCAGTCGCTCGAAGACCTCCTCCTCGCCCCGGCCGAACAGCTCGGGGAGCACGCGGTTGACGACGATGGCGGCCAGGTCGACCTTGGTCTCGTCCTCGATGCGGCCCGAGAGCTCGATCGTCTCGTTGACCGGCATCTCTTCCGGCGTGCAGACGATGACGATGCCTGTCTTCTCGGGATCCTGCAGGACCTCGATGAGCCATTCCGTCTGTTGGCGGATCATCCCGACCGACACCAGGTCGTTGATGGCGCGGGGCGCTTCGAGCTGGCCGACGATGTGGCCGGTGGGCGATGCGTCGACGACCACGAGGTCGTAGTGGCGCTGCAAGACCTCCCACGTGACCTTGCCGACGGTGAGGATCTCCTTGACGCCGGGCGCGGCGGTGGCGACGAACTCGAAGATGCGGGCCAGTGGGCCGATGCGCGCCATGCGCGGGAGCTTGAGCTGCAGGGTCAGGTACTCCTTCAGCGACTCCTCGGTGTCCATCGACATGGCGAAGAGACCGGGCTGGATCTCCCGGGGCTGGAACGACGTCGGGCCGGTCTCGAAGAAGTCGGCCAGGTTGCCCTTGGCGTCGAACTCACAGACGAGCGTCTTCTTGCCCTGCTCGGCCGCGAGCAGCGCGAGGGCGGCGGCAACGGTGCTCTTGCCCACCCCGCCCTTGCCCGTGACGAAGAGGAGCTTGCGGTCGAGCAGGTTGGCCGTCACGGGTACCCCCTAATGGGCCCCGAACCCCACCCGTCGGTCGTCGCCCGGGCTACCGATCTCGACGTAGGCGACCTTGTCGGCCGGGATGCCCACACTGCGGCCCCGCTTGTCGGAGAGCCACAGGACGCCGCCACTGGCGCCGACGGCCTGCTCGACGAGCTTGACGATGTCGTCGGGGTTGGCGTCGTCCGCCATCTCCAGCTCGATCTCCTTGCCGGTGTAGGTCACACCGATGTGGACGTCCAACGTCACTCCTCCCGCTCAGGCGGAATCGCCATCGTAGGCGGCTCCTCAGGTTCTTCAGCCAAGCGCTCTTCCGCCGGGCGTTCGTCCCATCGTCCCCAGCGAGGGGTACGCCGCCGGAACAGGAGCCACGCCCCGGTGAGCACCAGGAAGACCACCGAAGTCCACTGGCTGCCGGTGAGCCCGGTGCCGTGGGTCTCGTCGACCCGCATGAAGTCCTCGACGATGCGGAAGGTGCCGTAACAGACGGTGAACACCATGATGAGGAACCCGTCCCACCGCGGCGAGCGCCGCAGCCGCAACAGCAGGCCGAGCAGGAGCATGGTGAGGACGAAGTCGATGAGGGCGGGCTGGAAGACCACGCCCCCGGGTCCGGCGACGCACGGCGACGCGGTCTCGACGCCGGTGGGCGGGCACTTGTAACCGAGCACGAAGTCGGTGGGCTTGCCCAGGTGGTCGGCGACGACGAGGTCGCCGAGGCGGCCGATGATCACGCCGAGGGCCATGCCGGGCGCGGCCGCGTCCATCACTTTCCAGAACGACAGGCCCCGCTTGCGCATCTCGGGGAGGGCGAGCAGGACCGCGCCGACAAAGCCGCCGAGGAGCGAGATCCCGCCCTCCCAGATCTTGAAGATCTCGAGCGGGTTGTCGTAGTCACCGAAGTGGTTGATGACGTACGCGACGCGCGCCCCGATGATGGCGCCGATGGCGGCGCGGGTCAGCAGCGCGTAGACGTCGTCCTCGGTGATGCCCCTGCGCTCGGCCGCCGGGAGCATGAGGCGTGCGCCCAGAAGGAACCCCAGGGCGATGCCGATCCCGTGGGGAGAGATCGAGAGCGGCCCGATCTCGATGTGGACGACCGGGTCGTACGTGAACGAGCTGAGCAGCACGTTGTGAAGCTATGTCACAGGGGGTCTGTACCGTTTCCGGTGATGGAGGACTTCGCCACCGCCCACCAGGGCGCACCCGTCGGCCCCGCTCCCCACCGCCTGCTCGAGCGAGCGGCGAGGGAAGAGGAGGAGCACCGCACGCTCGCGCCGGGTGCGACGCGTGCCGTGGGCGCCGGCAATCGGGCCCGGGCCGAGCAGGTCGACCCCTACCGCACGTGCTTCGAGCGCGACCTCGACCGCATCCAGCACTCCCGCCCCTTCCGGCGTCTGGCCGGCAAGTGCCAGGTGTTCATCGCTCCCGAGGACGACCACCTGCGCACCCGCCTCACCCACGCCATCGAGGTGGCCCAGGTGGCGGTGGGCATCGCCCGTCCCGCTGGTCTCAACGTGGCCCTCACCGCGGCGGCCGCCACCGCGCATGACTGCGGCCATGGCCCCGCAGGCCACGCGTCCGAGGAGGCGCTCTCGCCGTTCCTCGAGGGTGGCTATCACCATGCCGTCTACGGCGCCGACGTCGTGCTCGAGCGCCTCAACCTGTGCGCGGAGACGCTCGACGCCGTCCGCAACCACTCCTGGAACCGCCCCGCGCCCCTCACGCCTGAGGGCGAGGTGGTGGCGTGGGCCGACCGCATCGCCTACGTGTGCCACGACTTCGAGGACGCGGTCCGCGCCGGCATCGTGTCGGTGGGCGACCTGCCGGCCGAGGTCGCCGACGTCGTTGGTGTGCGCCGGTCGCACCAGCTCAACGCCTTCATCACCGCGGTGCTCGACACCATGGCCACCAGCGGTCGGGTCGGGATGCGCAATGCCGAGGCACGCGCCCTCGACGCCTTCCGCGCCTTCAACTTCGAACGCATCTACCTGCGACCCGAAGCGGTGGCCCAGGCCGACCGCGTCATCGAGCTGCTCCGCGCCCTCGTCGAGTGGTTCGCGGTCCACCCCGTCGACGAGGCCGCCGCCGGTTCGGAGGACGCGGTCACCGCCGCCGTACGCCACGTGAGCGGCATGACCGACCGCTACGCCCTCGCCCTCGCCGTCGACCACCTGGGCTGGGACGCGGCCAAGCTCCCCAGAGGCGTATAGCCGCAAAAGTGCCCAAAGTGCGCTAAAGCTTCTCGCGGTGATGGGCGGCGTCACGCGACTCTCCCCGGGCCGGACGGTTGCCGTCTTCGCCCTGCTGACGCTGCTGCCGCTCGTCCTGTTGGCCGGCCTGACCGAACGGATGGCGGGCCGAGCCGTGCGCAAGGACACCGAGGCCCATATCGCGACGACGGCGTCTGTGAGCGCGGGGTTCGTGCAGCAGCATCTCCAGGGTCTCGCTGATGTGGTCGCCGCCTATGCGGGCCGGACTCGGCTCGTCGACGCCATCGGCGCGGGCGACAACGCCGGCATCACCTTCACGCTGCAGGAGCTGCGGAAGGCACGCCCCGGGATCCAGGGGGCGCTCGTCGCCGCGCCCGGCGGGCGACTCACACACGTCGAGCCGTCCACGCCCGAGATCGTGGGCGACGACTTCAGCTTCCGGGACTGGTACACCGGCCTGCGCGACCGGGGCAAGGGCCCGTACGTCTCCGAGGCGTACAGGACCGCGATCAGCGGAAACGAGTTGGTGGTGGCCGCGGCGGACTACGTGCGGGGAGCCGACGGCCGGCCCCTCGCGATCCTCGCGGCCACCTACGAGCTCGCCACCATCCAGGCATTCACCGACCAACTGGCAGCCGCGCAGGACCTCGACCTGCAGGTGACGGACCAGCGGGGCGTCGTCCTCGCAGCTCCCGGGGTCAGACCCACCGGGCTCGTACGCCGCAGCGGCGACGAGACAGTGCGCGCTGCCCTCTCCGGTCGGTCCGGCATCGTGACCCGCGACGAGCCGGATGGCGAGGTCGTGCGGTCGTTCGCGCCCGTGCCGGACATCGGCTGGACGGTGAGCGCGTCGGTGCCGACGGCCCAGGCGTTCGCCGACGTCAACCGGCTCACGACCGCGGTTCGCACGCTGGCATCGGTGGTCGCCGTCGCGCTCGCCGGCGGGCTGGCCGTCCTCTACGGCGTGCTCCACCGACTGCGCCGTCGGGAGCGCGAGCTGGCGGCCGCCCGCGATCAGGCCCTCGAGGTCTCCCGGCTCAAGTCGGAGTTCCTCGCCACCATGAGCCACGAGATCAGGACGCCCATGAACGGCGTGATCGGCATGCTGTCGCTCCTGCTCGACGGCGACCTGACCGACGAGCAGCGTGAGTTCGCCCACACCGCCCAGATGTCGGCCGAGGCGCTGCTCGACGTGATCAACGACATCCTCGACTTCTCCAAGATCGAGGCGGGCAAGCTCGACGTCGAGCTCGTCGACGTGGACCTGCGAGCGCTGGTCGACGACACCACCGGAGTCCTCGCGGGGCGGGCCCAGGACAAGGGCGTCGAGCTGGTCGTCGACATGCCCCCGGGGACGCCGTCGTGGGTCCGCACCGACCCGGGGCGGCTGCGTCAGGTCATCACCAACCTGCTGGGCAACGCGGTGAAGTTCACCGCCGAGGGCGAGGTGGTGTTGCGCCTCACCACCGTCACCGCGGACGAGGACGCGGCGACGATTCGCTTCGACGTGTCCGACACCGGCATCGGCATCCCCGCCGCGGAGCAGGAGCGCCTGTTCGAGGCGTTCACCCAGGTCGACACGTCAACCACGCGCGAGTACGGAGGCACGGGGCTCGGCCTCGCCATCTCCGTGCGACTGGTGGAGCTGCTCGGCGGACGGCTCACCGTCGAGAGCGAGTCGGGCCAGGGCAGCACCTTCTCCTTCGCGCTGACACTCGACAAGGCCGAGGCGCCCCAACCCTCGGTGCCTCCCGCGCCACCCGACCTCCGTGGGCTGCGCACGCTGGTTGTCGACGACAACCCGACCAACCGCATGGTGCTGGAGCAGTTCCTCCAGTCGTGGTCGATGAGCCCCGAGACGGCGAGCGCCGGTCCTGAGGCGCTCGGTCTCGTGCGGGAGGCCAAGGCCCAGGGCGAGCCGTTCGCGGTCGCGCTGCTCGACCTCAACATGCCGCAGATGGACGGCATCGAGCTGGCGCGCTCACTGCGCGCCGACCCGGACAGCGCGCCGCGCTGGCTCGTGCTGCTCACGTCGTCGGCCCAGCGAGGGGAGGCCCGCAAGGCGCGGGACGCCGGCATCGACGCCTACCTGACCAAGCCCATTCGCCAGTCGCAGCTCTACGACTGCCTGGCCACCCTGGTCGCCGCCGCTCCGGCTGCGCCCCGCACCGGGCCGGTGCCGCTGGCCAAGATCGGTGGAGGCGCAATCGTGCTCGTCGCCGAGGACAACGAGGTCAACCAGAAGGTGGCGAGTCGCATGCTCGAGACCCTCGGCTTCGGCTACCGCGTCGTCGCCAACGGCGCCGAAGCGGTCGACGCCGTGCTCAGCGGCGACTACGCCGCCGTTCTCATGGACTGCCAGATGCCCGTGATGGACGGGTACCGCGCCACTGAGGAGATCCGCCGGCGCGAGGGGCGGGTGCGACACACACCGGTGATCGCCCTCACTGCCGGCGCCATGAAGGGTGACGCCGAGCGATGCTTCGCCGCGGGCATGGACGACTACCTGGCCAAGCCCGTGTTGCGGCCCGCGTTGCAGGAGAAGCTCGCACAGTGGGTGCCGGTTGAGCCCGCCGCAGCCGATATCGCCCCGGAAACGGCGGCTGAAGCGCTGACAGCAGTGGCCGCGATGGCCGAAGACAACGGGGGCGCGTTCGATCAGCACAAGCTCGAGGAGCTCCGGTCCATCGGCCGCCCCGAGGACGACCTCGTCGCCGAGCTGCTCACCCTCTTCGTCGAGCAGCTCGATCTGCTGGTGGATGATCTCGTCGCCGCCGTCGAGGCGAGGGACAACGCGCAGGTGCGTGAGGTCGCTCACAGCCTGAAGGGCAGCAGCGCCAACCTGGGCGCCACGTCGTTCGCCCGCGTCGCCGGCCTCCTGGAGACGGCGGCGGCCGACGGCGGGGACGGGACCGCGATGGACGGGCTGCTCGCCCGCTTCCGCGAGGAGGAGCGGCGGCTGCGCCACGCGGCCCGCGTCGAGCTCGAATCATGATCCGCGTCGGCACGCTCGGCGCGGCGCGCATCACGCCGCAGGCGCTCGTGAAGCCAGCGCGCCAGGTGGACGGCGTCGAGGTCGCCGCGGTGGCCGCGCGTGACCCGGCGCGCGGCCGCGCGTTCGCGACCAAGCACGGGATCGGTCGGGTGCACGAGAGCTACGCCGCCTTGGTGGCCGATCCGGACATCGACGCGGTGTACAACCCGCTGCCCAACAGCCTGCACGCGGAGTGGACCATCAAGGCGCTGGAAGCGGGCAAGCATGTTCTGTGCGAGAAGCCGTTCACTTCCAACGCGGCCGAGGCCGAGGACGTCGCGGCTGCCGCCGAGCGGTCCGGGCTGGTGGTGATGGAGGCGTTCCACTACCGGTACCACCCGCTGGCGGCGCGCATGCGTGAAATCGTCACCAGCGGCGAGCTGGGCGAGATTCGCCGCATCGAGACGTTGATGTGCGTGCCCCTCGCCATCAAGGGCGACATCCGCTTCCGGCTCGACCTGGCGGGCGGGGCGACGATGGACGTCGGCGCGTACACGATCCACATGCTCCGCTTCCTCTCCGGCGCCGAGCCCGAGGTCGTCGGCGCCAGCGCCAAGCTTTCGTCGCCCGGCGTCGACCGCTGGATGACGGCTGACTTCCGGTTCCCGGGCGGCGTCGACGGGCGCATGACGTGCTCACTGTTCTCGGCCGCACTGCTGCGGATCGGTGCACGCGTGACAGGCACCGCCGGCGAGATGCGGGTGTTCAACCCCGTGGGCGCCCACCTCTACCACCGCCTCCGGGTCAAGCGGAAGGACGGGCGCATCACCCGCGAGCGGGTGGGCTCAGGCTCGACCTACTCGCACCAACTGCGCGCGTTTGCGGCCGCTATCCGCGACGGCACCCCGATCCCCACCGGTCCGTCCGACGCCGTCGCCAACATGCGTGTCATCGACGCCGTCTACCGGGCCGCGGGCATGCAACCGAGGGGTGTGGGCTAGCGACTCGGAACGCGGTTGCGTGCCATGCCGCGCAGGCCGGGATCGCGGTCGTGTTGGGCGACGTCGGCGAGCGCGTCGGCCACGTCGGGGCGACGGGCGACGACCTTCCCGAGCGTGTCGATGGCGCTGGCGCGGATGTCGGCGTCGGGGTGGTGCAGGAGCTCCAACGCACGAGGTACGAACAGCTCCTCGCCCGGCCGGCACTCGTTCTCCTTGCACTGATCACATGCCAGTGCGTGCAGGGCACGCTTCAGGACTCCCGGGTCCTCGTCATCGAGAGCGGCGACCAAGTCGACGAACGCGGCCTCGTCGGCTAGGTGATCGAGGATCGAGGCGCACAGTCGCCGAACCATCGGCTTCGGGTGGTGCATGCCGCGGCGTACCGCCGGGAGTGCCGGCTGGCCCGCCTCCCGAAGGTAGACCTTGGCCCGTTGACGCCTCTCGGAGTGGGCGAGTTGCGCGACCCATCCGTCGAAGTCAGTGGCGGCAGGAGGTCGACGCATCGCACCACGACCGTACGCACGGCCTTCGACCGAGTCACGCCGATTTCGTGCCTCAGCGGGTGTGCCCGCGACCCGTCAGCTCCGCACGATGCGGGTGCCGCGCACCTGCACGCCTTCGGCGCGGAGGCGGCGGGCTTGCTCGGGCTCGTGGCCGGGGAGGAGGCGGCCGTCGGCCCGTACGACTCGCCACCACGGGAGGCCGTCGACGGTGGCCATGATGTTGCCGACGGCGCGGGCCGCGCCGGGGCGGCCCGCCTCGAGGGCGAGCTCGCCGTAAGTGACGATCTCGCCCGGGTCGAGTCCCTCGACCAGGGCCACCACCCGCTGCTGGAAGTCGGTCGGCGCCGCCACGCCGCCAGACGATACGGGCGGTACAGCAAAGGCTGCGAGGCCGCGTAACCTGGTTCGCTCGGGCGGTCACGTCCAAAGGGCGACGGGGCGAATGGCGAGAAAGCGGGCACAGAGGGGGCGATGGGCGATCCCGTTCGTCGCGCTCGGTCTCGTGGCGGCCGCCTGTACCAACAGCGGAGACCCGGCGGCCGAGAAGGCACCCGAGCGGGCCAGGAGCCGCAGCGCGGCCGAGGACCACCCGCTCCAGCCGGACACGACGACCGGCGACCAGACGGCGGACCCGGCGACACCCACGACGTCCACCGCCAACGGCCAGACCATCACCGGCCGCGAGCTCCTGCAGGCCAGCCGGGCCCGCTTCACCCGGCCCCTCCCCACCGTCGCGCCCGCCGTCAGCACCCCGGCGACCGTGCCCCCCACCACCCCTCCGACCACGACTCCGCCGGACGGCACCGTGCCCGAGGAGCCGCCGACGGTGAAGGAGATGCTGCCGAGCCAGGAGCTGATCGCCAAGGCGCTGGCCGCGGGTGAGATCACCTGGGCCCAGTCGATGCTGTACCGGGCCTACGCCTTGTTCTGGGACCCGCGGCTGCCCCAGGAGTTCGACGGCATCGGCTCCACCGGCGAGGACGATTTCTTCACCGAGGCCCGCCTGCGCTTCGCCGAGCTCGACGCCGACACCCAGGCCGAGCTGGCGCCGTTCCTCGAGCGGCCCACATCGCCGCAGGGCTACGGCTGCCCCCTCACCTCGAATGGCCAGCCGGTGACGTGGCAGGACAGCGGCGCCGCCAACCCGCACTTCAAGGTGTGGGCGTGCGGCACGGGCGACGCCGCCAACGACATCGCCAAAGTGGTCGCCACTCTCGACGACGTGTACCCGGCCATGGCCGACCCAGCAGCCATGGGCCCGGCCCTGACCGACGCAGGGACGGCGAGCGACGGTGCCGATCCCCGCATCGACGTCTACCTGCTCGACGTCGTGCCCACCCGCCTGCGCGGCAGCGTCCAGAAGCCGATCGAGGGCCTCGCGGCCGCCGCTATTTCCGCCGACGACCCGTTCGTCGGTTCCACGGCGAGCAGCTATCTGATGATCGGCCGCCCCCGCCTCGGAAACCGCGCCGGGTTGCGCCGCACCGTCATCCACGAGCTCTTCCACGCGCAGCAGTACGCCCACAACTACGCCATCACGACGACCCACCCCACCGGGACGCCGTGGTTCTTCGAAGCGTCAGCGGCGTGGGCGGAGTGGCAGTTCTTCCGTTCGGCATCGCCGCTCGTGCACGGCGACTACTTCACCAGCGGTTTCCGCACCGCCCCCGAGCTCCCGCTCGAGCTGCCGACCACCGCGGCCGGTTCGGCAGCCCAGATGCTCCACGCGCGCTGGGCCTACCTGTGGCCGTTCTTCATGCAGCAGGAAGCGGGCGGCGACCCCGCCCCGGTGTTCGGCACCTGGAAGGCGGTGGCGAGCGCTACCACCTGGAACGAGTTCCACGCCGCGGTCGACAAGCAGCTCCAGTCCGCCACGACCTTCCGGGACTTCACGGTGCGCAACCTCAACCTCGACCTCGGCCCCGGCATCGGAACCCTGTACCGCGACCTCGACCCCGAGTTCCCGACGGGCAGCTCGCCCACGTTGAACACCGACTCCGCGATCACCCAGCCGGGCACCGTCGTCCAGCCCATCGGCGGACCCGAGGCAGACGGGCTGCCCTCACTGTCGGCGCAATACGACCAGGTCCTCGTCGGCACCCAGTCGAACACCCGCACGCTCACCCTCGACTTCACGGGCGTTCCCAAGGGCATCGACGTGACCGTTCTCACCAGGGCGGACGACGGCACCTGGAGCCGACACGATCTCGCGCCGGCCGACATCCTCACCTTCGACTTCACCGACCCCGCCCAGGTGGTGAGCACCTTCTACGTGATCCTCGGCAACCACGACCGCGAGCCGAACTGGGACAAGCCCGGCGGTGCCACGCTGGGCGGCAGCTACTCCATCACCTCCGCCAGCTGAGCTTCAGGACCGGTCGACGGCCACGTCGAAGGTCGTGATCTCGGGCGGCCCGGGGAGGCCATCGGTGATGCTTGCGAGCCCGGGAACGAGGACGTCGTCGCGGAACTTCTCCCACGACGCCTGCGAGTCCCAAACCGCGACCACGATCCAGCCGTCGTCGGTCGAACCAGCGAGGTGGTAGGTCTGGCCCGGCGGCAGGGACTTGCCGCCCTCGGGGTGCACGACCGCGACCGTGTTCTCGTACTGCTGCTCGGTCCCGCCCGCGAAGCGGTTGACGATCCCGTATGAGCCCATGGTTTGGACCCCCTCTCTCTTCTGCCGAGAGTCAAGCACGGGGCAACCTGGCGCGCTCGCGGGATCAGGTGGCGAGGTGGAACGTCTCGGAGAGCACGAGGCCGGTGGCGCCCAGGATGCCGGCTTCTTGATCGAGGGATGACAAGGCAACTCGCAGTTCGTCGCGCAGATGTGGGAGGACGCGGGTCTTGGTCTTGTCCTCGATGAGCGCCCGCAGGGGCTCGCCGCTGCCCACCACGTCGCCGTGGAGGATCACCTTCTCCGGGTTGAGCAGCATCACCAGATTGGCGAGGCCGACAGCCAGGTTGTCGGCGTAGGCCTCGAGCAGCGCCGCGGCCTTGGCCGAGCCGTCGTCGGCGAGTGCGGTGAGCGAGGAAGCCGTCACGGCCGACGGGTTGGGCAGCTTGCGGGCCGCGGCTTCGGCCCGGAGCCAGCGCAAGGTGGCGATGGTCTCCCAGCAGCCGCGCAGCCCGCAGCGACACTTCGCGCCGCCTTGGGCCACGACACAGGTGTGGCCCAGCTCGCCGGTCTCGCCGCGCGCGCCCCGGAAGAGCACGCCGTTGAGGACGACGCCGACGCCGAGGCCGTGGCCGGTCTGGACGGAGACGAAGTTGGCCAGGCCCCTGCCCTGGCCGAACCACTTCTCACCGAGCGCCTGAGCGCGGGAGTCGTTGTCCAGCACGACGTGACGGCCGAAGCGCCGACCCAGGGCGTCCACCAGGGCGGTGCCCTGCAGCGCCGGGACCTGGCCCGACCCGATCACGCTCCCCGTAGCGGTGTCGCACACGCCGGGCACGGCGACGCCGATGCCGAGCAACTGGTCGGCCGACCGCTTGTCGATGACGGCGCGCAGGGCGTCGCCGACCGCGCCCACGACCTTGCGCTGGTCGGGGTCGTTGGCGTCGAACGAGCGCTCGGCGGTGCCCACCACATCGCCGCGCGCGTTCACGAGCGACGCTTCCACCGTGCCGGCGCTGATGGCGGCCGCACCGCACAGTCCGGCACGCGGTCCGAACCACACCGGCCGGCCCGGCTTGCCGACCCGTCCCGATCCCGTCTGCGGCTCGCCCTCCTCGACCAGGTTGGCGTCGATGAGGGCCTGCACGATGTTGCCGATGGTGGCGCGGGTGACGCCGGCCAGCTTGGCCAACTCGGCCCGCGACATGGGACCGTGGTCGCAGAGGGCCTGCAGGACCCGTGATCGGTTGACGTCGCCGACCCGGCTGGGAGAGAGGAGCGCCTGGTTCAGCGTTTGACCCGCCATTAAATGCAAACTATACATACAAACCCGAGGCGGGAGAAGCATTGGCCACTGCAGCAACCTCTGATCTCGTTCTTGACTCCGCCCGCGCGTCGCTCGCGTTGGCGGCCCGTGGGGTCTCCATCGCCTACGACGGTCTGCAGGTGCTCGCCGACGTCTCCATCGACGTCCGGCCGGGCGAGATCGTCGGCGTCATCGGTCCCAACGGCGCCGGGAAGACGACGCTCTTCGACTGCCTGAGCGGCTTCGTCGAATGCGACGGCCGCGTGTGGGTGACCGGCACCGAGGTCACCGGGCTGGCGCCCCATCGACGGGCCAAGGCCGGCCTCGGCCGCAGCTTCCAGGATGCTCGGCTCTTCCACTCCCTCACCGTGCTCGACACCCTGCGGGTGGCGGCCGAGCTGCACATGCACCACGCGCCGGTCGCCGCCGCCATGGCCGGCACGCCGGGCGCCCGTCGGGCCGAGAGCGACGCCACGAAG
>JBEEFQ010000312.1:0-3112 GCA_041166245.1 Actinomycetota bacterium
AAGTCGCGGATGATCAGCGTGCGCACCCGCTGGGCCTGGCCGTAGTACGCGTCGTAATAGCCAGCCGAAAGCGCATAGGTGCCGAGCATGATGCGGCGCTTGACCTCAGGACCGAACCCGGCCGCGCGCGTCCTGCCGTACATCTCGGTGATGTCCTTGCCGTCGACGCGCAGGCCGTAGCGCACGCCGTCGTACCGGGCCAGGTTGCTGGACGCCTCGGCGGGCGCGATGAGGTAGTAGGCGGACAGGCCGTAGATCGCCGCGGGCACCGTCGCCTCGGTGACCTTGGCACCAGCGGCCGAGAGCGCGTCGGCCGCGGCGTTGACGCGCCCGGCCACGTCGGGATCGATGCCGTCCATCAGCTCGCGGATGATGCCGACCCGCAGACCGTCGACGCCCTCGTCGAGCGACTCGAGCAGCGACGGAGCGGGCCGCGGGATCGACGTGGAGTCGGCCGGGTCGTGGCCGGCGATGACCTCGGTGAGCAGGGCGGCGTCGGCCACGTTGGTGGCGAAGGGCCCGATCTGGTCGAGGGAGCTGGCGAAGGCGATGAGCCCGTAGCGAGAGACGAGGCCGTAGGTCGGCTTCACGCCGACCACGCCACAGAGGGCCGCGGGCTGGCGGATGGACCCGCCGGTGTCGGAGCCGAGGGCAAGGGGCACCATGCCCGCGGCGACGGCCGCCGCGCTGCCTCCGCTGGAGCCGCCCGGCACCTTGGTGGGGTCGTGCGGGTTGCGAGTTGGGCCGAACGCCGAGTTCTCGGTGGAGCTGCCCATGGCGAACTCGTCGAGGTTGGTCTTGCCGATGATGATCGCCCCGGCCGCGCGCAGCCTGTCGACGACGGTGGCGTCGTAGGGCGGCCGCCAGTGCTCGAGGATCTTGGACGAGCACGTGGTGGGGATGCCGCGCGTGCACATGTTGTCCTTCAGGGCGATGGGGACGCCGGCCAGCGGTCCGGGGTCCTCGCCGGCGGCAACCCGGCGGTCGACGTCAGCCGCGGCGGCGCGCGCCTCGTCGACCATCACCGTGTTGAAGGCGTGCAGCTCGTCGTCGCGTGCCTCGATGGCGACGAGGGCGACCTCGACCGCGTCGGTGGCTGAGCTCGCGCCACTGCGCACTGCAGCGGCGGTCTCCCGAGCGCCCATCAGGGCGCCTCGCCGAGGATGCGGGGCACGCGGAAGCGGCGATCCTCGGCCGCGGGCGCCTGGGCCAGCACCTCGTCGCGGTCGAGGCTCGGCCCCGGCACGTCGTCGCGCAGCACGTTCTCGATCGGCAACGGGTGGGCCGTCGCCGGCACCCCGTCGGTCGCCAGCGCGGCCACGTCCTGGGCGTGCTCGAGCACCGCGCCCAGCTGCTCGGTGAACAGGTCGATCTCGCCGTCGGTCAGCTCGAGACGGGCCAGGTGGGCAACGTGCACCACGTCGTCACGCGAGATGTTGGCGGCCATCCCCCGAGACTAGGAGACCCATTTTCGAACTCGGCCGTAAAACCGACCGGAACCCGGCCGGATTTACGGCCGGGTTCGAGAAGAGAGCGGTCAGGCTTGGGCGAGGCCGACCGGGCAGGAGACGCCGGTGCCGCCGATGCCGCAGTAGCCGCCCGGGTTCTTGGCCAGGTACTGCTGGTGGTAGTCCTCGGCGTAGGAGAAGGCGGGGGCCTCGCGGATCTCGGTGGTGATGTCTCGGTATCCGGCCTCGGCCAGCACCGACTGGTATGCGTCACGGGAGCGCTTGGCTGCGTCGAGCTGGGCGTCGGAGTAGGTGTAGATGGCCGACCGGTACTGGGAGCCCACGTCGTTGCCCTGGCGGTTGCCCTGGGTCGGGTCGTGGTTCTCCCAGAAGATCTTGAGCAGCTGCTCATAGGTGATGCGCTCTGGGTCGAACACCACCAGCACCACCTCGGCATGGCCCGTGCGGCCGCTGCAGACCTCGTGATAGGTCGGGTCCTGTGTCGACCCGCCCGCGTAGCCGACGGCAGTCGTGATGACGCCGTCCGCCTCCCAGAACTTCCGCTCCGCGCCCCAGAAGCAGCCCATGCCGAAGACGGCCTGCTCGCTGCCCTCGGGGAACGGCGGCTGCAGGGGCTGGCCGTTGACGAAATGACGGTCGGACATGAATGAACCCTCCTACGACGCGGTGACCTTCTCGGAGAACGCCACTGCTCGCTGCGCTATTTCGTCCTTGTCGTAGTCGATCGTCGCCACGTGGAAGCTCCGGTCGAGCGACACCCGCTCGATGGGACCGGCCACCCGCTGGGCCAGGAAGTCGGCGTTGGAGGGCGGCACCACGTGGTCCTGGGGACTGTTCAGGAGCAGCACCGGGCAGCGGATGTCGCCCAGGCGACCCGCCAGCTCGTTGATGGCCCCGAACATCGACAGACCGGCCGCCAGTGGAGTCTCGGGATAGGCCAGCTCCGTTACATCGGGGTCGGCCACGTCGTTGCCGATGCCGGGGATGACCTCGAGGCCGGCGTCGAGCGAGCCCTGGAAGATGTCGAGGAAGGAGTCGGCCGGCGGCTCGACGGCCGGGTTCACGACCACGATGCCGGCGATCTCCGGATGGTTGACCGCCAACCAGCAGGTGATGGTGCCGCCCATGGACAGGCCCGCGACGACGACCTTGTCGCAACGCCCCGCCAGCTCCTCATACGCGGCGTCGGCCGCTCCCGACCAGTCCTCCCAGCGGGTGGGGATCATGTCGGCGACCACGGTGCCGTGGCCGGGAAGAAGCGGCATCTCGACGGTGAAGCCGGCAGCGGCGAACGCCTCGGCCAGGGGCCGCATCGACTGGGGGTTCCCGGTGAACCCGTGCAGCACGAGGGCGCCGTTCGGCCCGCCGTCCCACGAGCCGGGCTCGGCGCCGGGGATCAGGTTCTCAGGTGTAGGGGTCATCGGTCGCGGGTTCCTCCCACCAGTCCTCCGGGGCGGGCTTCCACTCCGGATCGTCGTAGATGCAGTCGACCGGGCACACGGGCAGGCACTTGCCGCAGCCCGAGCACAGCTCCGGGATGATGATGACGTCGATCCCGTGGTTGAAGATGGCGCCGAACTGCGGCGGGCAGTGGCGGATGCACGTGTCGCAGTTGATGCACTCGGACATCTCGATGAAAAGCG
>JBEEFQ010000313.1:0-14189 GCA_041166245.1 Actinomycetota bacterium
GCGAAGGTTGCTGTCGATGCGGGCCATCTCCTCGACCGCGAGGTCGAGGAAGTTGACGCCGAGCTGGCGAGCCTTGCCGAGGATGCTGTCGTCCACGTCGGTGACGTTGCGAACCAGCTGGGTGTCATGCCCGAGATCGCGAAGGCGGCGCTGCAGGACGTCGTAGGTCAGCACCATGGCCGCGAACCCGACGTGGGCCGCGTCATACGGCGTGATGCCGCACGTGTAGATCTTGACCACCGGCCCGGGCTCGAAGGGCACGACCTCGCGCCGCGCCGTGTCGTAGAGCCGCATCACCATGCGTCAGAGATCGATACCGGTGAGCCGGACCGCGGCTCGGGTCTTGTACTTGATGTTGAGCTGCAGGAGCACGGCGGCGAAGGCCTCGATGGGCGCCGCGTTCGACAGGGTGCCGGAATCCAACGGCCGCAGTCCGGGGATCAGTCGCACCAGCTCGGCGGTGCACGCTGTGGCCTCGGGGTGGTCGCTGCAGATCAGCACGTCGCTCTCGATCGGGTGATCGAGATCGGCCAGCTCCTTGGCCGGGAGGTGGTGGAAGGCGGCGGCCACGAGCGATTCGGGGACGAGGGCGGCCACGCTCGCGGCCACGGACCCACGCGGCGGGACGAGGGGCTGGAACTCTGTGCCCACCTTGGCGAGGGCGTTGGCCATGGAGATGACGACCTTGCCGGCCAGCAACTCACGCACCGAGCCCGCGGTCGGCGCGGCCGAGTCCCACGGGGTGGCGACGACCACGACCTCGGCCGAGGCGGCTTGGCTGTTGTCGCCCGCTTGCAGGGGCAGGTCGCGGTCGGGCCAGCGGGCGCTGAGCTTCTCGCATGTCTCGAGGGCGCGGTCCTTCGAACGTGAGCCGATGGTCACCTCGATCCCCACCGACGCCAGTCTTGCCCCCAGGCCGCTACCGGCCGGCCCTGTCCCGCCCAGGATCCCTACGTGCACGCCTGACACCTTGGCACAGCGGGGGTACTAGGCCCCAGATGCGAGGTCGCGCACGACCGCCTCACCCAGGGCCCGCGTGGCCCGACGGTTGACCTCGGCGCCGGCGGCAGCGCCGATGAACAGCGGAGCGAGCGTCGAGAGGTTGCGGCCCATACGGGCCACGACGCGGCGGCGTACGAGGCGGACGAGCTCGTTGCGAGTCCCACGTCCGAGCGCATCGGAAAGGCCGCCTCGCCTGGTGAGGACGGCGGGGGTGACCCCGCGCCGCTCGGCCCACGCCCGCACGATGGCGGCCGATCGCTCGGAGGTGGAGCCGGGGATGGATCGTCCATAGGCCTCGTGCAGCTCGGCGACGAGCTTCATCTCGATGGCCGCCACCGCCAGCGTCTCGACGACGATCTCGAAGGGGATGGCGATCCACGCAGGGGGCGTGAACTGCTCGGCGCTGATGAGCGCGCCGGCGGCAGCCCCGACGCCGGCCGACGTCCGCGTCGCGGTCCTGACCAGATCGGCGGCCAGCGCCGCACCGGTGAGACCGTCGTGATGGGCCTCGAGCGTGGCCCGGTCACGCACAGGAATGCGCGGCGCGGTGTCCACCAGAATCTCGGCCAACCACCGACCGCTGGCGACCGCCACCGCGCCCGCTGTCCTGGCCGACTGGGCCAGCACCCGCGTGAGCCGACCGATGGCGTCGGCACCGGTGTCGCCGCCCGCGACGCGCCCGAGCTCGTCGCCCACGTCCTGCTGCTTCATGGGGTCGGGTTGTCGAGGTACTTGGGGTTGGCCACCTGCAGCTTGTCGGTGACGGTACGCCGGACGAAGGCGGCCACCTCGGCCATGCGGTCGTCGAGCCTGCCGTCGCGGATGGCCGCGGCCAGCTCGGCCTCGTCGGCCACGCCGAGTCGACTGAGCCCGTCGGCGTGGGCCGCGGCCTGCGCGGGACCGGCAGCCAGCTCCCGCTCGACCATGCCGAGCACGTTGACCGCCACGCGCGTGTGGAACTGCACGCGACCTTCGGTCGCAGCCATCATGTCGCGCTCGAGGAACTCGCGTACGGCCTCGACCAGCTGGGCCGCGGTCGGGATGTCGTGCGGCGGGTTGGCGGTCATGGAAGAAGCACCAGGAGGTCCCATTCCACCTCGCATACCCGTCTTCCGATGGCGGCAAGCTCGACGGACCGGACGGCACCCGAGGTGTGGGTCACCGTCTGCATGATGCACATGATCCCCCACTTGAGGGTGCCGAGCGTCTCCCACCACCGCAGCGCGCTCCGGTCCACAGGTCCGCCGCCCGCCGCCTCGTAAGCATCGACCAGCTGGTCGTAGGTGCCGAAGCCGCCGACGGGCGGGGCCGCGCCGAAGCGCCACGACTTCACGCACAGCCACCCCAGGTCCTCCATGGGATCACCGGCGTGGGCCAGCTCCCAGTCGAGCACGGCCCGTATGCCCTCGGGTCCGACGATGAGGTTCCCGTTGCGGAAGTCGCCGTGCACGACGACCAGGTCGCCACTTGGCGGGCGGTTGTCCTCCAACCAGCGGAAGGCGAGCTCGAACGTCGGATGGGCCTCGCCGAGCGTGTCGAGCAACTCGCGGAACTGCGCGACCTGATCCGCCTGTTCCAGTCCCGGGATGTCGGCGATCGGGATCCGGTGCAGCGCGGCCAGGATCTCGCCGCACTGGGTCGCCAGCTCGGGGCGCACCGCGGCGTACGCATCGTCCCGCAGGATGCGACGGGGGATGGTCTCCCCCGCCAGCCGCTCCATGACGATGGAGCTGTCGTCCCCGTCCACCACCCGAGGCACTGGAACCCCCGCCTTGGCCGCGGCGTCGAGCAAGGCCCGCTCGCGGGTCATGACACCCTTGGGAGCGCCCGGCGGGTCGCGCCGCAGGATGAGCTCGTCGGTGCTTCCGTCGGGCCGGGCGACGTCGAAAGACCACGTCTCTCTGCTGGCGCCGCCGGAGAGCCGGCGCAGACCCTCGATCTGCTCGACCCCGAGCCGCGTCCTCAGCTCGTCAGCCAGTTCTTCCGGGCGCGCCATTGCTCAGCAGTACTTGGCGAGGGTGGGGTACGGGTTGACGGCGCCGCCACCACCCGGGTGGATCTCGAAGTGGAGATGGGTCGGGCCGCCGCGCGCGTTACCGGTGTTGCCTACCCGGCCGATGACGGTGCCCTGGGCGACGTGTCCGCTGACGCCGCTCAGCGAGTCGAGGTGGGTGCCGAAGTAGGTGTTCCCGTCGTCGCCCCGCAGGTAGTAGGAGATGCCGCCCAGCCCCGAGTTGTGCGGACTCACTGATCCGCCCACGTTGGCCACGATGGGTGTACCGCGCGGCGAGAGGATGTCGGTGCCCTGGTGGCGGCGGCCACCGGAGCGGGGCTGGCCCCAGTCGTTGGAGAAGGCGTGCGGCCCCTGCACCGGACACATCCACGCGCCGGTGGCTGCGAAGCTGGTCCGGCTGCCGGCCGCGGGGCGCGCGGCCGCGGGTTTGCCCGCCTTGCGGGCCGCGGCTGCCGCGGCGGCCGCCTTCTTGGCCTCGAGGGCCCGCTGGGCCGCGGCCAGGCGGTTCACCTCGGCCTCGGCCGAGGACTTCTGCTTGCGCAGGGCGGCGACGGCGCCGCTCTGCTGGCTCAACTGGCGCTCGAGGGCCGCCGTGCTCACGTCAAGGTCCTCCCGGGCGGCGCGGTACTGGTCGAGGGCGTCGAGCGACCCCGTGACCGCGAACCGCAGCAGGGCCTGGCCCCGGGTGGCGTCGACCAGGTTGTCCGCCGTCATGCCCGCGGCCACGCCGCCCTGCACGTACTGCTCGACGGCCACGGTTCGCACCTGCGACTCGAGCGCGCTCACCCGCTCCAGCGCCGCGGCCCGTCGCACCTTGAGCGTCTTGACCTCGCCCTCGGCCCGGGCGAGGGCGGACTGGGCTGCGGCCAGCCTGCCCGCAGCCGCGTTGGCTTTCTTCTGCGCTGATGCCAGGTCGCTGGCCGTGTCGGCGCGCGCGATCTGGGGCGTCAGGAGCCCCGAGAAGAGGAGGACGGCTATGGCGGCCGCCATGGCTGGTCGCCGCACGGGCCGGGAGTCTACGAAGGAAGGGCGCCTGGGTGCGAGCTCGGACCGCGCATAAAGTCCGTTTTGTGCGCCTACTGGTCGTGGAGGACGACGAGCGCATCGCCAAGCTGCTGATCAAGAGCCTGCAACGCGAGGGGTACGGCGTCGACCTCGTGCGCACCGGTGACGAGGGCATCTGGATGGCCACCGAGAACGACTACGACGCCATCGTCCTCGACGTCGGCCTGCCCGGCACCAACGGGCTCGAGGTGTGCCGGCGCCTCCGCCAGCTCGAGCGATGGGCTCCCATCCTGTTCCTCTCCGCCCGCGCCGGGATCGAGGATCGCGTGCGGGGCCTCGACGCCGGAGCCGACGACTACCTGGCCAAGCCCTTCTCGGTCTCCGAGTTGCGGGCCCGGCTCCGCGCCCTGGTCCGGCGCTCTCCCCGGGAGCGCCCCGCCGTCCTCGAGGTGGGTGAGCTGATGCTGAATCCCGCGTCGCACCGCGTCGCGCACCGAGGCGTCGACGTCGAGCTCACCGCCAAGGAGTTCGCCCTGCTCGAGCTGTTCATGCGCCACCCGGGCGACGCCCTGTCGAGGCGGCGCATCCTCGACGAGGTGTGGGACTTCGCGTACGACGGCACGTCGAACGTCGTCGACGTCTACGTGCGCTACCTGCGCGGGAAGCTCGGTGCCGGCGTCATCGAGACGGTACGCGGCGTCGGCTACCGCCTCACGAGTAGTTCCTAGAGCACCCTGGCGAGGAACGCCTTGGTCCGCGGGTGGGTCGGCGCGTCGATGAGCTGACGGGCCGGGCCCCGTTCGACGATGACGCCGTCGGCCATGAAGACGACCTCGTCGGCCACCTCTCGCGCGAAGCCCATCTCATGGGTGACGACCACCATGGTGGTGCCGTCCTTCGCCAGGTCGCGCATCACGCCGAGCACGTCGCCGACCAGCTCGGGGTCGAGGGCCGAGGTCGGCTCGTCGAACAACATGAGCTCGGGGTCCATGGCGAGGGCCCGGGCGATGGCGACCCGTTGCTGCTGGCCGCCGGAGAGCTGGGCCGGGTAGGTGCTCGCCTTCTCAGCGAGGCCCACGCGGTCGAGCAGGTCCCGGGCCCGGGCCAGCGCGGCATCTCGGTTGGTGCCCTTCACGTGCACGGGCGCCTCGGTGACGTTCTCCAGCGCCGTCATGTGCGGGAAGAGGTTGAAGCGCTGGAACACCATGCCGACGAGGGCCCTACGTCCCGCCACCTCGCGCTCACGCAGCTCGTACACCTTGCCGTTCGCCTCGCGGTAGCCGACGAGCTCACCAGCGACGTAGATGCGGCCCGCGTCGATCTTCTCGAGGTGATTGATGCAGCGGAGGAAGGTCGACTTGCCTGAGCCGGACGGGCCGAGCAGCACCATCACCTGGCCGGCCTGGACCTCGAGGTCGATGCCCTGCAGCACGTCGACGCGCCCGAAGCTCTTGTGCACGCCCTCGGCCCGGAGCACCGCGGTCATCGGTGGGCCCGCCATCACACTCGCCTGCTCCGCCCGGCACTCAGGTTGCGGCGGATGCGTTGCAGCGGCGTCTCGGGGAGGGCGCGCGCCCGTCCTCTCGCGAACCGGCGCTCGAGGTAGTACTGGCCGACGCTGGCGATGCTCGTCAACACCAAATACCAAAAGCTCGCCACGATGAGCAGCTCGATGACGGCCAGGTTGCGGTTGTAGATGTCGCCCGCCCGGCGCAGCAACTCGCCGTAGAGCACGACCGACGCGAGCGACGAGGTCTTGAGCATCGAGATGAACTCGTTGCCCGTCGGCGGGATGATCACGCGCATGGCCTGGGGCAGGACGATCCGGCGCATGGTCTTGGCCGGCGTCATGCCCAGGGCGTGGGCGGCGTCGGCCTGGCCCTCGTCCACTGACAGGATGCCGGCCCGCACGATCTCGGCCATGTAGGCGCCCTCGTTCAGGGCCAGCCCGAGGAAGGCGGCCATGAACGGCGTCATGAACGCCACCATCGGTGTGCTGTACAGGGTGATGTCGGTGAAGGGGACGGCGATCGTGAGGTTCTTGAAGACCCCGGGCACGCCGTTGAACCAGAAGAGGAGTTGCACGAGCACCGGCGTCCCACGGAAGAACCAGATGTAGAACGACGAGCTGAGCGAGACGACCGGGTTCGAGGAGAGACGCATCACCGCGAAGACGGTGCCGAGCACGATGCCTGCACCCTGGGCCAGCACCGAGATGATGATCGTGTTGCGTAGACCCTCGAGGATGAGGTCGTTGAACAGGTAGCGGCGGACGACCGTGAAGTCGACGAAGTCGGACCCGATGGCAGCCTGGACCAGCCACGCGACGACGAGCAGGATCAGCGCGGCCGAGACGAGCCGCCCCCAGTGGCGAACGGGAACGGCTCGGATGACCTCGGTCTCAGGCCCGACGGCCATCGGAATTTAGGCCCCGTTGATGGTGGCCGTCTTCAGGGCGCCGCTGGACACGCCCCACTTCTCGAGGATCTTGTCGTAGGTGCCGTCGGCAATGATCGCCTTGAGGGCGGCCTGCAGCGCATCGCGCAGCTTGGTGTTCTCCGATGGAACCGCGATCCCGTAGTTCCCGACGTCGATGACGTCGCCCACCACCTCGAAGTCGGCGCCACCACCAGACGTCTTGGCGTTGTAGCTGGCGACGGGTGAATCCTCGACGATGGCGACCGCGCGGCCGATCTTGACCTGCTGCAGGGCCTCGGGATCCCCTTCGAAGGCGAGGATGTTGATGGCGCCCTTGCCCGCGTCAGTGCACTTCTTGGACTCGGCCGGCAGCGTCTCAGTCTCCTGGGCTGTGCCCTTCTGCACGGCCACGGGCTCGCCGCAGAGGTCGGCCAGGCTGGTGATCTTCTGCGGGTTGCCCTTGGCCACGAGGATGCCGGTGCCGGCCGAGAAGTAGTCGACGAAGTCGACGCCCTGATTCCGACGCTCATCGGTGTCGTTCATCGACGACATGATTGCGTCGTAGCGTCCCGCCTTCAGCGCCGAGATGATGCCGGCGAAGTCGCTGTCGTTGATGAAGGTGACCTTGACGCCGAGCTTCTCGCCCAGGGCGGTGCCGATGTCGATGTCGATACCCTCCGGGTCGTTCGTGCCCTCCTTGAAGAACTCGACCGGCGGATAGGCGATGTCCGAACCGATCTTGATCTCGCCCGCCTCGATGATGTCGGCCGGAAGCATGCCCGTGAGCTCGGTGGTGGTCTGCGTGGTGCCGCCGGCCCCGTCGCCGGACTTGTCGTCGTCCCCACATGCGGCGCCGAGGGCGAGCATCAGTGCGAGCACGGCGATGGACAGCTTCTTCATGACACGCCTCCCACAGCCGGCCCGTCCCTCGAGCCGCTTCGGGGGAGCGTAGATCGACAGAGCCTCGCGAAACGGACAAGGCCGACGCCGACCAACGTGACACCCTTACGCCCATGGGCGAACGGGTGCTCGCAGGCGGGTGGGACAGAGACGTCCGCGAGGCTGACGGGATCGTGTACCGGTCACCGGGCCCGAACAGCGCGACGGTGATCGCCCTGCTCCGCCATCTGGAGCGCGTGGGCTTCGACGCGGCACCGCGGGTCGCGGGCACCGGCTTCGGCTCCGACGGACGGGAGACGCTGGTCTACATCGAGGGCGAGACAGACCACGTGCGGGTGTGGGACGACGACGCGCTGGTCCGCATCGGGCGCCTCCTGCGCGAGCTGCACGAGGCCACCGCGACCTTCGACGCGCCGGTCGACGCCCACTGGCGTCCATGGTTCGCCCGTGACCTACCGGGCGATCGGCCCGTCCTCGGCCACGGGGATCTCGGGCCGTGGAACATCGTCGCCCGGGACGAGCAGCCTGTGGCGTTCATCGACTGGGACGACGCAGGCCCGGTTGACGCACTGTGGGAGCTGGCTCAGGTCGCGTGGCTCAACGTGCAGTTGCACGACGACGACGTCGCCGAGCGGAACCGGCTCCCGGCTCTCGTCACGCGCGCACAGCAGCTGCGCTTGCTCGTCGACGCCTACGGGCTTGAACGCGGCGCACGAGAGGGCTTCGTCGACCGGATGATCGAGTTCGCCGTACACAGCGCCCGGGACGAAGCCATCATCTGCGGTGTCACCCCGGACACGACCGCCGGGGTGGACGAGACCGGCTTCCCTGTCACCTGGGCCATCACGTGGCGCGTCCGCGCCGCGTCATGGCTCATGACCCACCGCGGCACGCTGCAGCGCGCCCTCTGATCGCAGCTCACCACCAGGGCAGGGATGCACCGTGGTGGACGGCGCCGACGAGGAGGACGAGGGCGGCCAGATCGGTGAGCTGCTGGGTCGCGCCCAGCAGGTCGCCGGCGATGCCGCCGAGGGTGCGGCGGGCATAGGCCGCCATGGCTCCGGCTACGACGGCGATCGCCGCGAGAACAGGCAGGACCCACACGCCGAGCAACACGGTGCCGAAGACCGCGCCGAGGGCGGCGCCGGCCACGACGTCGGCGTTGGCGAGTGAGCGCACCGACGCGGCGCCGAGCCCCTCCTCGGACGCGGGCGGGACAAGGCCCATGAGCACGACGGCCGCCCCCCGACTGAGGGCGTGCACGGCGGGGAGGGCGACCCACGCCTCGTCGGTCGTCAGCGCCGCAACTGCTGCCACGCGCACCACCACGGCCAACACGAGGGCGAGCACGCCGTAGGTGCCGTGGCGGGGATCGTCGAGGATGCGGAAGCGCTCGTCGCGCGACCAGCCCCCTGCGGCATCGGCCGTGTCGGCCAGGCCGTCCTCGTGGAAGGCGCCGGTGACGAGTACCTGCGCGGCGACGGCGACGGCCGCGCCGACGGACGCGCCGGCGAGCCAGTCGCCCGCCCAGTAGACGACTGCGCTCGCGAGACCCACCAGCGCGCCCACGACAGAGAACCACCGCACCGCGGCCGACGGCGGCGGGCCGTCGGGCCTCCGCCCCACCGGTACGCGCGTCAGGAAGGCGGCCGCGTCGAGGAAGCCGCTCACTGGACCACCATCTCGACAAGCTCGATGGGTGTCCAGTTCCATGACATGGTTCGCTTCGCAGGCTCGCTCACCCAAGCCCCCACTCCGAGAACGTGGCCACGTCGGTCACGGCGGCGGCGGCCATACGCACGATCGGCACCGCCAGCAGGGCGCCGCTGGCCTCCCCGAGGCGGAGGTCGAGGTCGAGCAGGGGGTCGAGCCCCAGGCGGTCCAGCAACAGGGCGTGTCCCGGTTCCGGGGAACGGTGGGCGGCCAGGCAGTGGGCCAGGGCGCCGGGCGACGCCACCTCGAGCGCGGCGACCGCGGCCGTGACCACGTAGCCATCGAGAAGCAACGGCAGCGAGCGGGCCCGCGCTTCGGCGCACGCGCCCGCGATGGCGACGAGCTCGGCTCCACCGACCTGGCGCAGCAGCTCGAGCGGTTCGCTCACGCCTGCCACGCGCGCCACCGCCCGCTCGACCACCGCGGTCTTGCGGGCCAGGCCCTCGTCGTCGACACCGGTGCCCCGCCCCACCCACTGCGACGCCGGCCCCCCGAACAGACCGCACGCGATGGCGGCCGCGGACGTGGTGTTGCCGATGCCCATCTCCCCCAGCACGAGCAGGTCGGCGTCGAGCGCGGCCACCGCGGCCCGGCCCGCCTCCCAGGCAACGCTGAACGCATCGACCGAAAGGGCGGCCTCGACGGCGATGTTGCCCGTCGGTCGACCCACGCCCACGTCGACGACGTGCAGCTGCGCACCCACCTCGCGGCACAGCACGGCTGCGGTCGCCGCCCCCTCGCGCAGGGCGCGGAGCATCTCGACCGTCACGGCCGCCGGGTAGGCGCTCACCCCCTCGACCGTGACGCCGTGATCGGCCGCGAACACGATGGCCGCGGGCCGCGAGACCACGGGCCGCTCCGTGCGCTGCCATCCCGCCAGCCACGCCGCCACCTCATCGAGGCGCTGCAGGGCGCCTGCGGGACGCAGCACCTGAGCGGCGCGGGCGGCAACTGCCGCGCTCGCCGCGACGTCAGGCCCGGGGTCAGCCACCGACGGCGTCGTCGGGATCCAGGAGGGGCAGCACCCGGCCCGCGACGGTGAGGTAGGCCCGATCGGCACTCGCGGCGAAGATGGCGTTGACCCGACCCAGCATGTCCCGGAAGCGACGCACGGTCGGCTCGACGGGCACGATCGACGAGCCCACCTCGTTGGACACGACCACGGTCGGGCCCTGTCTGGCAACGGCAGCCTGACAGGACTTTCGGGAAACCGCCTCGACCTCGTCATCGACCATCCCGGCCTGGATCAAGTTGGTCACCCAGAGCGTGAGGCAGTCGACCACGAGCGCGACCTGCGGATCGGCAGCTGCGATGGCGCCGGCCAGGTCGACGGGCTCCTCGACCGTGGTCCAGGCCTCCGGGCGCTCGGCCCGATGGCGCGCCAGCCGGGCGTGCCACTCGTCGTCCCCCTCGGGACGCGCTGTCGCCAGGAACACGACCGGCAGTCCTGACGCCGTCGCCAGCCTGACCGCGAGCGAGGACTTGCCGCTGCGGGCGCCACCGGTGAGAAAGGTGAGCATCAGAAGGCCCACATCAGAAGTCGATGCCCCGCCTAGCCGAGATGCCCGCGTCGTAGGCGTGCTTGACCTTGCGCATCTCGGTCACCGTGTCGGCCGCGTCGATCAGCTGAGCGGGCGCGTCCCGACCCGTGACGATGACCGTCACATGCGGCGGGCGATCGCGCAGCGCGGCCACGACTTCGGCGGTGTCGATCCAGCCCCACGTCATGGCGTAGGTGGCCTCGTCGAGGATCACGAGCTGATGCTCGCCTGCGGCGATCAGGTCGCGCGCGAAGGTCCAGGCCGCCACCGCCTTGGCCTGAGTCTCGTCCATGTCGGTGGACTCCCACGTGAACCCGTCGCCTGCCACGAACCAGTCGATGCCGAGCCCGCGACCGACCTTCTCCTCCCCCACCTTCCACTCGCCCGACTTGAGCAGCTGCACCACCGCGACCTTCCAGCCGCGCGCGATGGCGCGCAGCGCGGTCCCAAAGGCGGCGGTCGACTTCCCCTTGCCGTCCCCGGTGTTGACGAGCAACAACGACGGCGCCCGCTTGGGCGGACGGGGCGCATCTGGCGCGTCACTGGGCGGCGTGTCGGTCATCATCCCCTCCGTTTCGGGCTCGGATGGGGACCACGACGATCCCACCTTCGGGATCGTCGAGCACGCGCACTCGTGCACCCCAGTGTTCGGACAGCGCCTGCTCGGTCAGCACGGTTCGGGCCGGCCCCGTGGCCACGGCCCGGCCACCGGCCAGGAGCAGCAGCCGGTCGGCGAACTGTCCGGCCAGCGTGAGATCGTGCATGGCACTCACCACCGCCAACGACGTGTCGGTGCGCAGCGTCTCGACCAGCTCGAGCACCTGCTGCTGGTGGCCGACGTCGAGGGCGCTCGTGGGCTCGTCGAGCAGGAGCACAGGCGCCTGCTGGGCCAGGGCCCGGGCGAGCACGGCGCGCTGCTGCTCGCCGCCGGACAGGGAGTCGACCGGACGGTGGCGCACGTCTGTCAGGTCGAGGCGCTCGAGGACATCGTCCACGACCTCGTGGTCGCGCTTCCCCTCGATGCCGAGGTAGGGCAGGTGGGCGGTGCGACCGAGCAGCACGTAATCCAGGACGCTCATGCCGGCCGGGATGAGCGGGTCCTGGGGCACGTACGCGACTCGGCGAGCGCTCGCACGCCGACCACGGCGGTGCGGAGGCTCGCCCAGCACCTCGACAGCGCCCTTGAACGGCACGAGCCCGGCGATGGCCTTGAGCAACGTCGTCTTGCCTGCGCCGTTGGGACCGATGACCACGACCCACTCGCCCTCTCCCACCTCGAGGTCGACCTCGTACAGGACGGTGGCGCCGCCGAGGTCGACGCTCACGTCTTTGGCACGGATGGCCGCAGTCACCATGCCCCTCGTGACTCCGTCACCATGCCGCCTTTCGGCTCGTCCACAGCACGACACCGAAGAAGGGCGCGCCGAAGAACGCCGTCACCACGCCGATGGGCACCTCAGAGGGGGCGGCCACCCGCCGGGCCAGGACGTCGGCAAGGACGAGGAAGGCCCCACCGAAGAGCAGCGACAGCGGCAGCACCAGCCGGTAGCTTGCGCCGGCCGTCAGCCGGATGGCGTGGGGCACGATGATGCCTACAAAGGCGATGAGCCCGCTGACCGCCACCGCCGCGGCCGTACCGAGGGACGCCGCGACCACGACGAGCAGGCGCACGCGACGAACCTCGACGCCGAGGGCCTGGGCCTCCTCCTCGCCGACACGCATGACGTCGAGCAGGCGACGGTGAACGAGGATGGCCGCGCCACTCAGCACCGTGTACGGCAGGAGCAGGAGCACGTCGCTCCATCCCGCGGTCGTGAGCCGGCCGAGGATCCACGAGTAGACCTCGCGCAACGTGTCGGACTCGCCCTGTTGCACGTAGGTCTGCATCGCGGTCAGGAATGACGCGACCGCCACGCCGGCGAGAATCAGCGTGGTGGCGGTCCGGCCGCCACCTGCGGATCGCCCCAGCACGTAGGCAGCGGCGACCGCGAGCAGCGCGCCGGTGAAGGCCGCGAGAGGCAGTATGCCGACGGGTGACGAGGTCACGCGCGGGAGATAGGCGATGGCGATGGTCGCCCCGAGGCCGGCACCGGCCGCCGCGCCCAGCGTGTAGGGATCGGCCAGCGGGTTGCGGAATACGCCCTGGTACGCCGCGCCGCACACGGCCAGGGTGGCGCCGACCAGGCCACCGAGCACCACACGCGGCACGCGGAGCTGCCACAGGATCGTCGCCTCCCGCTCGTCCAGGCCCGAATGGACCCGGATGAGCGGGAGGCGGTCGAGCATCTCGCGCACGACGGCGCCGGGACCGAGGCGCACCGGTCCTACGAGCACGCCGACCAGCCCCGCCGCCAGGAGGGCGACGGTGCCGGCGACGGCCCACAGGACCAGGCGGCGGTTCACGATCTACGCGGCGGCTTTTGCGGGCAGCTTGCGAACGTGGTCCGCCACGATGCGGACGAGGTCGACGACGCGCGGTCCCCATCGGGAGGCCACGTCGTCGTCGAGGATCACCACCCCGCCGTTCTTGACCGCCTTCATCGTGTTCCAGCCGGGACGCTGGGCGACGGTCTCGGCCGACTGCTGGCAGCACTTCGTGTCGGCGAGGAAGACCAGGTCGGGATCGGCCTGCAGCACGTACTCGGCCGAGAGCTGCGGGTAGCCGGTGCCCTGCTTGTCCGCGGTATCGGCGATGTTCTTCAGGCCGAGCAGGCTGTAGACGTCGCCGATGAACGTCTTCGACGTGGCCGAGAAGTAGGTGTTGTCGAGCTCGTGGTAGTAGGTCAGGCCCTTGGCATTCGTGGGCAGTGACGCCTTCAGCTTGGCCAGGTCGACCTGCATCTTCTTGGCGACGGCGTCGGCCTCCCCGACATGCCCCGTGACCTTGCCCAGGTCGCGCAGCTGTTTGTACGCGTCCTCGAGCGTCGTCGCCGCGGGTTGGATGAAGACGGCAGCGCCGATGGCCTCGACGCCGGCCTTGATCTCCTCAGCGCTGTCGGTGATCACCACCAGGTCGGGCTTGTACGTGGCGATGGCCTCGATGTTGGGCTTGAACCCGGAGAGATCGGTCTTCGGTGCCGCGGCCGGGTAGTTCGACTGGTCGTCGACCGCGATGACCTGCTTGCCCGCGCCGATGGCAAAGAGCATCTCCGTGCCCGTCGCTGACAGCGACACGATGCGCTTCGGGCTGGCGCTTGCCGTGGTGGTCGGCGTGGCGGCCTGACCGCCGTCGTCGCTGCCGCAGGCCGCGCCGGCCAGCAGAACGGCCGCGATGACGCCGAGGCCGATGACTCGTCTTGTTCGGGACAACTCGTACTCCTTTCAGGCGGAGTACGTGCTGTCGTGACGGCTGATCGGCCGCACGAACTGCCCTTCCTCCGAGGACCGGTTCGTTGCCGTGGTGGAAGGCGACCTGGCTCGGCCCCCGAAGGGGCATCACAGTTGCGGGACAGCACCGGGATCACACCGGACTTCGCTGGCCACCACGACTCCCGACGTCTCCGCCGGGATGCGCAAAACCTTAGTCGGACCCCCACCCTCCTCGTTCTTTGGCGCGTAGGCCCCGATATGTCGGGCCTACGCGCCAAAGAACGGAA
>JBEEFQ010000314.1:0-10616 GCA_041166245.1 Actinomycetota bacterium
GCCTTCCCCAGGAGACGGCCGCGACGACGGTCGACAGCCAGTGCGGCAGCGCGCAGCAGGCCAACCACCTCATCGCCGGGCTCATCGCCGCGGGCGGCATCGACGTGGGCATCGCCTGCGGCGTCGAGGCCATGAGCCGCGTCGGCCTCGGCGCCAACGTGCTCAATGGCCCCGGCAACCCCCGGCCCGAGAGCTGGGACGGCGACAGCCCCGACCAGTTCACCGCGGCCGAGCGCATCGCCAAGAAGCGGGGGATCACGCGCGACGACGTCGACGCCTTCGCCCTCAGCTCGCAGGAGAAGGCGGCCAAGGCCATCGCCGAAGACCGCTTCGCGCGCGAGATCGCCCCCATCGAGGCCGACGGCCAGGTCGTCTCCAAGGACCAGGGCCCGCGCGACACGACCATCGAGGGGCTCGGCAACCTCAAGCCCGTCCTGCCCGACGGGATCCACACCGCAGGTAACAGCAGCCAGATCTCCGACGGGGCCGCGGCCGTCCTCTGGATGACCGACGACAAGGCCAAGGAGCTCGGCGTCAGGCCGCGTGCGCGCATCGTCGCCCAGGCTCTCGTCGGCAGCGACCCCTACTACCTCCTCGACGGTCCGCCCGAGGCCACCGCCAAGGTGCTCAAGAAGGCGGGCATGACCGCGAACGACATCGACATCTTCGAGGTCAACGAGGCCTTCGCGTCCGTCGCGCTCAGCTGGGCGAGCGTCATCGAGCCCGACATGGACAAGGTCAACGTCAACGGCGGCGCCATCGCCCTCGGCCACCCCGTCGGGTCGACGGGCAGCCGCCTCATCACCACCGCGCTGCACGAGCTCGAGCGCACCGACAAGCAGTTCGCCCTCATCTCCATGTGCTGCGGTGGCGCCCTCGCCACCGGCACCATCATCGAGCGGCTCTAGCGGCAAGAGGATGTCCATCGTCGAGGGTGGGAAGCGCGCGCAGAACCAGGCCGCCCGCCGTCGGCGCGTCATCGAGGCCGCCACCGAGCTCGCGGTCGCCGGCGGCTACGAGTCGGTGCAGATGCGCGACGTGGCCGACAAGGCCGGCGTGGCGCTGGGCACGCTGTACCGCTACTTCCCGTCCAAGGACCAGTTGCTGTGCGCGGCGCTGGTCGAGTCGGCCAACGACCTGCACAGGCGGCTCGCGCAAAAGCCGCCGCGCGGCGACTCCCAGGCCGACCGTCTCGTCGATGTCCTCCGACGGGCGTCGAGGTTCCTCGAGCGCGAGCCCCAGCTCACAGCCGCGATGGTCATGGCCCTCTCGTCACCCGACCCGACGACCGTCGAGGTCAAGCAGGAGGCGTTCGACGTCCTCCACAAGATCATCACCACCGCGGTGGACGGAGGCGACGACGAGGCTCGCCGCGGCATCGTGCGCACCGTCGGTCATGTGTGGTTCGCCACCCTGATCCAGCGGGCCGCGGGGATGGGGTCGCCCGCCACCATGGGCGACGACCTGGAGACGGCCGGGCGGCTGCTCCTCAAGGGGTGGAACGGCGCCGCCACGGGGTAGGCACACCCGTATGGGTGAGCAGCAGTGGCCTGACGCGCTCTGGCTCGTGCGTCACGGCGAGAGCAGCGGCAACGTGGCGGCCATCGCGGCCGAGGAGGCTGGCGACGCCAGCATCGACATCGCCACCCGCGACATGGACGTGCCCTTGTCCGATCGTGGTGAGCGCCAGGCCAAGGCCCTTGGCGCATGGATCGGGGAGCAGCCCGACGACCAGCGGCCGACCGCGGTGCTCTCGTCCCCGTACACGCGTGCGTGCCAGACGGCCGAGATCGCCATGGCGGCCGCCGGCCTCGGCGACGTCGAGATCGCCGTCGACGAGCGTCTCCGCGAGCGGGAGTTCGGCCAGCTCGACCGGCTCACCAAAACGGGCATCACCGAGCGCTATCCGGGCGAGGCGGAGCGCCGGAGCTTCCTCGGCAAGTTCTACTACCGACCCATCGGCGGTGAGTCGTGGGCCGACGTGGTGCTGCGGCTGCGCAGCTCCGTCGACACTGTTTCGCTCAACTACTCACATGAGCGCCTGCTGGTGGTCACCCACCAGGTCGTCGTGCTGATGTTCCGCTACATCCTCGAGGGCATGCGCGAGCAGGAGGTCCTCGCCATCGACAGCGAGGTCGAGGTGGCCAACTGCTCGCTCACCACCTTCGAGTACGACCCGTCCGCGGGTCGAGGCGGCTGCCTGGTGCTGCGCAGCTTCAACGACACCGAGCCCATCACCGACGAGGGTGAGGAGGTGACCGAGGAGCCCGATGTCTCCATCGCCCCTCGCTGATCGCAGCCTTCCCAACCCCGAGCATCTCGCTGACCGGCCTCTTCCCGACCATCGGCATGACAGCGACAAGGACAGCCGGGGCACGGTGCTCGTCGTCGCCGGCTCCGACCGCACGCCCGGCGCCGCACTGCTCGCTGGCACCGCCGCCCTGCGCGTGGGCGCGGGCAAGCTCCAGATCGCTACCGCGCCCGAGAATCGCACCGTGGTCGGTATCCACGTGCCCGAGAGCCTGGCCCTCGACTTCACCGACGTCGACGCGCTGACGGCCGCCGCGACCCGTGCAGATGCGGTGGTGGTCGGCCCCGGTCTGCTCGATGCCGACGCCAGCCTGGTGCGCGCCGTCGCCACCGCACTGGTCGAGGAGCAGTCGGAGACGGTGCTCGTCGTCGACGCCGGCTCCCTCGGCCGACTTCCCGAGACGCTGCCGCCGCGCACCATCCTCATGCCCAACGTGGACGAGGCGGAGGAGCTGGGTGTCGACGGCACGGGTCGCGACGCTGTGCTCGCCGCCGCCCGCCGCTACCGGGCTGTCGTCGCCATCCGCGGCGTCGAGACGTGGACCGCAAGCTTTGAAGGAGACGTGCATTGCGACGACACCGGCAACGTCGGCCTCGCAGTGTCGGGCTCGGGCGACGTGCTGTCCGGCATGGTCGGCGGCCTGGCCGCGAGGGGAGCCGACCCCCTGACCGCCGTGCTGTGGGCCGTCCACGTCCACGGCCTGGCCGGTGAGCGCCTGGCCGAGCGGGTCGCGCCCCTCGGCTTCCTCGCCCGCGAGCTGCTCGACGTCGTGCCCGGCGTGCTGGCCGAGCTCAGCGACCAGCGTTGAGGAGCGACTCCAGGCTCCGGCGGTCGACCTTGTCCCCGGCCGTCAGAGGGAGGGCGTCGACGAGGTGGACGTCGTCAGGCAGCTTGTAGGACGACAGCCGGTCCTTGGCGAAGCCGCGGAGCTCGTCGATGGTGGGCGGCGGCGCTCCGACGGTGGGCACCACCACGGCGACGCCCTGCTCGCCGAGCACGTCGTCGGGCCGGGCGATCACCGCCACCGCTGCGACCTGGGGGTGGTCGAGCAGCACCGCCTCGACCTCCATCGGGTACACGTTGTACCCCCCGCGCACGTACATCTCCTTGCCCCGCCCCGCGAGGAAGAGGCGGCCCCGGTCGTTCACGTATCCGAGGTCGCCGGTGCGCACGTAGCCGTCGGCCCAGAAGGCGGCGGCGGTGGCTGCGTCGTCCTTGAAGTAGCCCGTCATGGCCGTGGGTGAGCGCAGGCAGATCTCGCCCACCTCGCCCGTCGGCACCACCTCGCCGTCGGCGGTGCGGATGGCCAGCTCCACCGGTCCGCGGGGAAGGCCCACGCCGAGGTCATCGTCGAGGGGATCCTCGAAGGCGGTGCCCGTGCCGCAGCCGCCCGATTCGGTGGACGAGTAGCGCACCGACACCGGCGCCCCGAACCGCTGCGTCGCCTCCCGGAGGAGAGGCAGGGGCGCGGGGCCGCCCCCCAGGACGATGGACTGCACCGACGACAGGTCGTAGCGGTCGAGGTCGGGGTGGCGCAGGAGCAGGGCCAGCTGAGTGGGGACGCCGCCCAGGTTGGTCATGCGGTGCGCGCTCATGAGGCGCATGGCCTTCTCCGCCGTCCAGCGGTGCAAGAGGAAGGAGCACCCACCCCGCCTGAGGTGGCCCGGCAGCTTGGTCATGAATCCCACGTGGGCCAGCGAGGTGGCGCTCACGCTGGGGCCGCCGCCTCCCCACGCCTCGCCCACGTCGGCCATGGTGATGGCCTCGAGCTGCCGGTTGGTGAAGGTGGCGCCCTTCGGCATCCCCGTCGTCCCCGAGGTGAACACGATGGCGACCAGGCGGTCGGGGTCGGGCGGCAGCTCGGGGGGAGGGGCGGCCCCGGCCACGCCGTAGGCGGCGACCTCGGGCTCCTCGGACAGCACGAGGGTGGGCTCGACCACCTCGAGGAGCCGCTGGCGCTCGGCGGGCGTGAGGCGAGGATTGACGCCTGCGGTGGCGGCCCCGAGCTTGGCGGCGGCCACGTAGGCGACGACGTAGGCGGTCCCGGCGTCGAGGGCGAGCCCGAGCACCGTCCCGGGCCCGATGCCCGCAGCGGCCAGGCCCGTGGCAACCTCGTCGGAGTGGCGGTCGAGGTCAGCGAAGGAGAACGACTGCCTGTGCGGGTCGACGAACACCGGCGCAGGACCGAAGCGGGCGGCGGCCGCCCTGACGGTGGAGGGGAGCATCGAACAGGTGATCCTAAAGCCCCCCTAGAACCAGTACCTGACGCCTTGTTAGAATTTCGGCCACTCCGGGTGGCCGGTCCAGAAGGGGGAGTTCGGTGAGGTTCCGCACTGCAGCACTCGTCGTCGCGCTGTCGCTCGTGGCTGCGGCGTGCGGCTCGAGGCTCAGCGCCGAGGACCACCGACTGGCTGCCAACGCCGGCAACGGCGGGGGCAATGGGTCGTCGAGCGGCGACGCCGCCAGCGCCGAGGGCGCCGTCGACGGCACCGCAGGGGAGGGCGCCGCGGCAGGCACTGACACGGGTGCCGCCACCGGAGGTGCCGCGTCCGGCGCGGCCGCCAGTGGCGCGAAGGCGGGCGCACCGCCCGCCGCCCCCAAGGGTGGTAACGGCGGCGCCACCGACGTCGGCGTCACCCCCACCGAGATCACCATCGCCGTGCTGACCGACCGCACCGGCCCCGTCCCGGGCATCTTCGAGCCCTCGGTGCGGGCCACACAGGCTTGGGCCAACTACATCAACAGCCAGGGCGGCATCTTCGGCCGCAAGATCAAGGTCATCCCGATCGACTCCAAGACGTCGGCCGCCGACAACCGAGCCGGCGCGCTGCAGGCGTGCAAGCAGGCCTTCGCCGTCGTGGGGTCCATGTCCGCCTACGACGACGGGGGCGCCGCCGCCCTTGCCGAATGTGGGATCCCCGACATCTCCGCGACCGTGGTCAACCCGCCGCGGGACCAGGCGGCCACGTCGTTCCCCGCCTTCCCCAACCTGCGCCACTACGTGCTGGGCTCCAAGAAGCTGCTGTCCGAGCAGAACCCGGACGCCTCGAAGACGGCGGCCATGGTGTGGCTCAACGCCTCGGTCGCCTCCTACAACGCCAAGAAGAACATGGATGCGGCCAGGAGCATCGGTTACAACTTCGTCTACGAGAAGCAGGTCGAGGTCGTCGAGCCCAACTACACGCCGTACGTCGTGGACATGAAGAACCGCAACGTCCAATACGTCAGCATGGTCGGCGACAACAACTCCATCGCCCGCATGCTCAAGGCGTTCAAGTCGCAGAACTTCGTGCCCAAGGTGCGCGAGTTCGACACCGTGATCTACGACCCCAAGTTCCTGGCCCAGGCGGGTGACGCGGCCGAAGGCACCTACACGTCGATCACGGTGACGCCCCTCGAGGAGGCGGCGTCGAACCCGGAGTACTCGCTGTACCTGAGCAGCCTCAAGCGCAGCTCGGGAGGCAACCCCGACGGGTTCTTCGGCGCCTACGCGTGGTCGGCGTCGCGGCTCTTCCAGGAGGCGCTGCAGAAGACCGGGCCCGAGGCCAAGCGCACAAAGGTCCTCGACTTCCTCAAGGGCCTGCACAGCTGGGACAACCACGGGATGCACGCCGCCCATGACATCGGCAACAAGAAGGCCGCCAACTGCTTCGTGTCGCTCGTGGTGAAGGGCGGGAAGTTCACCCGCCACTCGCCGGCCAAGGGCTTCGACTGCAACCGCACCCCGATGTTCCCGCCGGGATGATGGACCGCCTCCGCCAACAGCGTCCCTCCATCCTGGCCATGATGGGCCTGGGTGTGAGCCTGATGCTGTGGATGCTGATCGACGGGGGCGGCAACAAGTTCTTCACCTACGTGGTGCTGGGCCTCATCACCGGCTCGGTGTACGCCATCGCCGGCAGCGGCCTGGTCGTGACCTACACGACGTCGGGCATCTTCAACTTCGCCCACGGCGCCATCGGCATGGTCATGGCGTTCATGTTCTGGCAGCTCACCGTGGACTGGGGGATCCCGTCCTGGCTGTCGTTCATCCTCGTCGTCTTCGTGATTGCTCCGTTGTTCGGCGCGCTGATCGAACGGGTGCTGATGCGCAACCTGGCGGGCGCCACCGTGGTCACCACCGTGGTGATCACCATCGGCCTCCTCGTGATGCTGATCGGCGTGGCCCAGTCGGCGTGGCCGCCCAGCGATCCTCACCTGGTGGAGGAGTTCTTCTCCGGCACCTCGATCAACCTGGTCGGCATCTCCATCAGCGGCCACCAGCTGTTCTCGCTGGCCGCGGCGGCGGTGGCCGCGGCCGCGCTCTACGTCGTTCTCAACCGCACCCGCGTCGGCCTGGCCATGCGCGCCGTGGTGGACGACCGCAACCTGGTGGCCCTCAACGGGGCCCGGCCCAACCAGGTCTCGATGCTGGCCTGGGCCATGGGCGCGTCATTGGCGGCCCTCGCGGGCGTCTTGTTGGCACCAATCGTGCAGCTCGAGATCTTCACCCTCACCTTGCTCGTCATCAACGCCTACGCCGCGGCCATGGTGGGCCGCCTCAAGAGCCTGCCCCGCACGTTCCTGGGCGCCCTCGCCCTCGGGCTGCTCATCGAGTTCTACCGGGGCTATGCGCCCAGCCCGACGTCGGAGACCCTGAGCCAGTTCAGCCAGGGACTGAGCGGCTCGCTGCCCGTCGTGTTCCTCTTCTTGGCTCTCCTTTTTCTGCCCCAGGCGCGCTTGCGGGTCGGGCGGCTGGTGGGCGCCAAGGCACCGCGCGTGCCGCGGCTGGCCGAGTCGATCATGGGTGCCGTCATGCTGGTGCTGGCCACGTGGGTGGCGAGCGGCTTCCTCACCGAGGCCAACCAGGCCCGGGCCGGCAAAGGGCTGGCCTACGCCCTCGTCATGCTCTCGCTGGTGCCGCTCACCGGCTACGCGGCCCAGCTGTCGCTCGCACAACTCACGTTCGCGGGCCTGGGCGGGTTCGCCATGGGCAAGTTCGGCGTCGACTGGGGGTTCGGTCCCGGGTTGTTGATCGCCGCGATCATCGCGGGCGTGGCCGGGATGCTGTTCGCGCTGCCCGCCCTCCGGCTGCAGGGGCTGTACCTCGCGCTCACGACGATGGCCTTCGCCGTGATGCTCGACAAGATGTTCTTCAACAAGACCTATGGGTTCGGCTTCGGCGGCAGCATCCAGGTGCCGCGGCCCAGCCTGTTCAAGGGCGAGCAGGCGTTCATGGTGCTGATGGCCGTGGCCTTCGGCGTCATGGGGATCATGGTGCTGGCGATAAAACGCGGGCCCTTCGGGCGACGGCTCGCCGCCATGCGCGACAGTCCCGCCGCGTGCGCGACGCTCGGCCTCGACCTCACCCGCACCAAGCTCGCGGTGTTCGCGCTGTCGGCCGGGATGGCCGGTGTCGCGGGCGTCTTCTTCGGCGCCCAGCAGGGCTCGCTCGGCGCGACCGACGTGCTCATGGAGCAGGGCCTCCCCGTCCTGCTGCTGGCCGTCATCGGCGGCATCACCAGCGTCACCGGTGCACTGCTCGGTGGGCTGCTGTTCGGCCTGCGTCCGCTGCTCGAGGACTCGGCTCCCAGTCTGGCCGGCATCACCTACCTCGTCATCGGCGCCGTCACCGTCAGCCTGGGGCGCAACCCCAACGGACTCGCCTACTTCCTCTCGGACCGGGTCGGCCGCTACATGCCGTGGCGCCGGTACTTCGATCGCGAGGCACCCGCTCGACCGCCCCAGGCGGTCGACCTGACCGAGCGTGAGCTCGTGGGGAGCGCACCATGAGACGCACACACGCCTGGCTGGCGTTGGTTGCCGGTATGACCCTGCTCCTGGGGTCGCTGGCCGGGCTGCTCGTGCCCGCGACGGCACAGGAGGCCCCACCCGCGGGCGGCGCGGGCGCCGTGGGCGGCTACACGCTGAAGGCCTCGGCCGCGGCCAGTCGCCAGATCTTCAAGCCCGAGAACAACATCATCCCGGCCGAGAACCTGCTGGACCTGTCCATCCCGTACTCGGTCGCCGAGCTCAGCCAGGGGTCGGGCCGCGCCGTCGGCAGCACGGTGTGGCCGGGCGACACCCTCGCCACCGCGTGCCGGGCCGAGCCCAGCATCCCGTGCTACCCGTTCTTCGCCGAGTCCTTCTATCCCCAAGGCCCGGCCGACGCGAAGGCGCCGCAGGAGATCGCGGGCACGACGATGTCGGCCCACTCCGAGGAGCAGGAGTCGGTGGGCAAGGGCGAGGTGACGCCCGTGGGTGCCTCCGGCGAGCAGATCGGCTCCTCCACGTCGATGTCTACAAGCTCGATCAAGACCGGCGTGGCCGTCGCCGAGTCGGTGAGCCGGGTGTCGGACATCATCCTCGGCGCCGGCGCCATCCGCATCGAGTCGGTTGTCAGCAACGCGAAGGCAACGAGCGACGGCAACACCGCGGACGCGGTGGGGACCACCAAGGTCCAGGGCTTCACCATCGCCGGCTTCCCGGTCGCGGTCACGACCGAGGGCGTGAGCGTGGCTGGCCAGTTCAACGTGCCGAACCCACTCGGCCCCGCCATCGACCCGGTCAACGCTGCGTTGGAGACCCTCGGGGCCAAGATCTCGCTGAGCAACCCGATCGTCACCAAGGAGGGCGGGAAGGCCGACGTCATAGCCGGCGGGCTCATCATCAGCTTCGACAACGCCCTCGTCATGGGCAACATCCCGCCGGAAGCAAAGGCCAACTTCCCGATCGATCCTCAGGGCAAGACCACGCTGGTCTTCGGGCAGGCCTCGGCCATGGCCGACGCGTCACCCGGGTTCGGCGAGAACCTGGCCCTCGAGGAGACGCCGCTGATCGAGGAGCTCACCGACACCGGTACCGGCGACCTGTCGGCGGGCGACTCGGTTGCGGTGTCCACCGAGGTGCCCGCCAGTGCGCCGGTCGCGGCGCCGGCCAATGACGGCGCGATCGTGCAGGGCACCCGCGCGTCGGCCATCTCCACCAAGGCCGTGGGCCTTGGTCTCGTCCTCCTCGCCCTCGTAGGCGCAATACTCGGGGCTGTCGGGCTCCAGCGGCTCGGCACCGGGATGTTCGAACCGATATCCGTGACCGCCTGTCCCCAGGAGAAAACGTGAGCACCGACGCGCTCGACGCCGTCCCTGTCGTCGCCGAGGACGGCGTGCCCCACCGCGGCCGCGAGCGGGTGGCCCGTCTGCGGTCCAGTGTGGGCGGGCTGCGCACGCGTGCCTCGGCTCGCGGGCTCGACTTCTACCTCTTCCTCGCCGGGGCGGTGCTGGTTCCCCTCGGGTTCCTCGTCATCCTGCTCGGGTGGCAGGGCGCGTCGCAGACGGGCTACGTCTTCGACCAGATCCCGTACATGATCTCGGGCGGAATGATCGGCCTCGGGCTCGTGCTGGTGGGGTCGTTCGCCTACTTCGGCTACTGGCTGACGCGCATGTTCCATCAGCAGCGCGAGCAGACCGACCGCACCGTCGCCGTCCTCGAGCGGCTCGAGGCCCGGCTGGCCGACCTGCCCGCCTCGTCTGGTGCCGGTGGCGGGTCCGGCCGGTCTGCCGCGGGCAGTCGCAACGGCGGGGCGCAGTTCGTGGCCACCGCGAGCGGCACCATGTTCCACCTCCCCGACTGCAGCGTCGTCGCCAACCGGCCGAACTTGCGCAAGGTGGGAGGCGACGAGGCCGGCATGGAGCCGTGCCGGCTCTGCGATCCGCTCGGCGTCACAGCGGAGGCCTGAGGATGGCACTGCTGGAGACCCAGGCGGTCAACGTGCGCTTCGGCGGCCATCACGCCGTCAGGGACGTCAACCTCGACGTGGAGGCGGGACGGGTCACCGGACTCATCGGCCCCAATGGCGCAGGGAAGACCACCACGTTCAACGCCATCACGGGCCTGCAGGAGACCGCCGGCGGCAAGGTCGTCCTCGACGGCGAGGACATCTCGTCGTTGAAGCCGCACCAACGGGCCCGGCGGGGGATCGCCCGCACGTTCCAGCGCCTCGAGGTGTTCGGCTCGCTGTCGGCCCGAGAGAACATCCTGGTGGCGGCCGAGATCCGCAACAGCTGGGCGTCCGACAAGGTGGACGCCCGCCACACCGTCGAGGACATCATCGACCTGGTGGGGGTGCGGGCGGTTGCCGAGGAGCGGGTCGACTCCATGCCGACGGGGTTCGCCCGTCTGGTCGAGCTGGGGCGGGCACTGGCGACCAAGCCCAAGGTCCTGCTGCTCGACGAGCCCGCTTCTGGCCTCGACGACACCGAGTCCGACGCCTTCGCCGACCTGCTCATCGAGCTGGCCAAGAGCGGCGTGGCCATCCTGCTCGTGGAGC